>JAJBVW010000048.1:14761-19125 GCA_020866945.1 Oscillospiraceae bacterium | reverse complement strand
ACTTGATTTCTTTGCGGCGCCGTGCTAAAATAAAAACGATAGCTTCTGGAAGAAGCTATCTGATTAACAGGTTTCATTCACTTTGCTGAACGAATAAAAATCATTTGAAAGGAAGTTTTCAATCATGGCACAGTACAAGATCCAGAGGAAAAAAGGCACCCCCGGCAGCACTACCTACGCTTACACCGCAGCCGGCCACAATGAGTGCGTCCCCACCCGTCTGCACGACGCGGCTGACGTTGACGGCGGCAAGCTCATCATGGGCATTACCTACTTCGTTCCCGGCGGCGGCACCGACTTCGGCGCCAATCCTCTGGAGTCCATCTACTACATTCTGGAGGGCGAAATGACCCTGAAGACCGATACGGAGGAGACCGTCCTGAAGGCCGGCGATTCCTATCACTGCTGCGGCGGCGCTGCGAAGTCCGTCACCAACACCGGCGACACTGTCACTCAGATGCTGGTGTGCCTGTTGCCCCCTCAGGCCTAATTACCCCCGCGCCATAGAGGACAAGTCCTGTCATCATGGAAATAATAAGCGCCGGAACGCCGTTTCCGGCGCTTATTGCGCTGTTCAAAGCCCTGGCCGCCGCCCCGGACAGCACAGCCCAGAAAAGCACCCGTCCCGCTTTTTTCCATGGGAGCCGGAAGCCGGACATCTTTTTCAGCCGTCCTATGCTGAGAATGAAATTGAATATTTCCGTAAAGCATATGACGAATATATAGGCGGTCACGCCCCACCTGGGCAGCAGCAGCCACACCAGAAGGGCGGAGAGACCCGCATCCGCAATGTTCACGTACATACAGAACATCATGTCCCCCAGGCCCTTCAGGCACCCGTCTGTGGCCATATCCATATACATCACCGGCACGATTAGGGCGAAAAGCTGTATGTATCGGCCCGCCTCCTCGGAATCGTACAGGATAAGGCCCAGGCTGTCCCCCAGGGCCAGCAGCAGGGCAGCGGTGATGGCGGAAAACAGCAGGCCCTTATATAATATGTCCTCTGTCACCAGACGTATGCTCTCCGTCCGACCCTGCACCTGTCGTTCCGTCAGCTTCGGGACGACAAGCTCCGCCACTGCCAGCATCAGGCAGGAGGGAAACAGCACTACTGTCAGAGCCATTCCCTGTATCACTCCATAGACAGAAAGCGAAGCCTCTGCAGAAAGACCAGAGGCCTGCAGCCCTCTGGGAACCAGCAAATGCTGTAGGGTGGAAAGGCCGCTTCGCGCGTAGGCTGCCGCAGCGAGTGGCAGGGCAATGTTCAGCATTCGGTTTGTCATTCCGGAAAGGGGAGGCTTTTCTCTGTCCCGCTGGATACCGTGACCCCGCCGGTCGGTGAAATAAGCCACCGCCAGGGCACACACGCCGAAGGTTTCCCCAATGAGGCTGCCTCCGGTGATAGCAAGGCAGGCATATTCAAGATTGTCAGCCGGACACAGGCTTATGAGCGCAACGGTGGCGGCTATGGTCACAAGCTGCTGCAATACCGAGACGGTCACGCTTTTCCACACGCGCCCCACGGCGGTGAAATACCCATGCATAACGGAGTCCGTTCCCAGAAGGGGCATTGTGAAGGCCAGAAGTATCAGGGGGCGCACCGTGCGCGCATCGCCGAGCCATAAAAAGCCCAGCGGCTCCGCCAGGAACATGAGAATAAGCCCAGCTGCGCAGCCGAAAAACAGCCCATAAGCCATGCAGTGCCCCAGCGCCTGCGCTGCGCCGTACAGCCTGGCGCGGCCTGTCTCCTCGGAAACAAGGCGTGTGGCGGTGTACCGTATGCCAGAGATAGCCACCGTGGCGGCTAGACTGTTCACGCTCATAATGAGCTGAAAAAGACCAATGCCCGCCTCCCCGATGCGGGCGGCGAGCCATACCTGCCATATCATGCCGACGAACCGCATGGCCAGGCCGGAAGTCGTCAGCAGCGCCGTATTGAAAGCCAGATTTTTGTCCCGAAGCAACCTCTTTTCCTCCCTCTGTGGTGTGATTCCCTTGCGTAAAAGACCGGGAACGGGTATAATATATGGCACTGAGTTCCAGGATATGTTGAGGTTTTGTTATGAGCGTTTTTTCGACCCAGCTGAAGGCCACCCGCTGCGGCTACGACGCGGCGGTGATTGTGGCGGGCGGCTCCGGCGTTCGCTTTGGAGGGGATAAAATGACGGCTGTTCTGGCCGGTATCCCTGTCCTTGCCCATACGCTGCTTGCTTTCCAGCGCTCTGAAATGATAGACGAGATCGTCGTAGTGTCCCGACAGGACAGAATTCAGACTGTTTATGACCTCTGCCGCGAATATAACATCACCAAGGCTGCCCGTGTTGTGGCTGGAGGGGATACACGGGCGGCATCCTGCTATGCCGGCGTGACGGCGGTTTCAGACCGGGCGGAGCTTATCGCTATACACGATGGGGCAAGACCTCTGGTGACAGAGAAGGTCATCGAGGATGCTATGTGGCTTGCTCACAAGCACACGGCTGCTGTTCCCGCCGTCCCAATGCGGGATACTATCAAGCAGGCGGAAGATGGAGTCGTTGTCGCGACACCCCCGCGGTCTCAGCTTTTTGCCGTGCAGACGCCCCAGTGCTTTCAGGCGGATATTATCCGGGCGGCGCTGACCAATGCTGTGCAAAATCAGCCGTATGTCACGGACGACAGCATGGCGGTGGAGGCCATCGGCGGGAAAATCTTCCTGTCTCCGGGGAGCGAGGAAAATATAAAAATCACAACGCCGCTGGATCTTGCGCTGGCGGAGGCGATTATCGCAAGGAGGGAGACGCAATGCGAATAGGACACGGATATGATGCTCACCGTCTGGCAGAGGGACGGAAGCTGATACTTGGCGGGGTGGAAATTCCCTTTGAAAAAGGACTGGAGGGCCATTCCGATGCAGACGTGCTGCTCCACGCTCTCGCGGATGCAATCCTGGGCGCGGCAGCTATGGGAGACATCGGCCATCTGTTCCCGGACAGCGACCCGGCCACGGAGGGAATAGACAGCCGTGTTATCCTGCGCGCAGCCGCGAAGAAAGCCACAGCTGCCGGGTATCATGTGGACAACTGCGATGTGACCGTCATTGCCCAGCGGCCAAAGCTGGCCCCGTATCTGGACGCCATGCGCCGGAATATTGCGGACGATTTAGGAATAGACCTGACCGCCGTCAGCGTAAAGGCCACCACGGAGGAGCATATGGGCTTCACCGGCTCCGGCGAGGGTATGAGCTGTCACGCAGTCGTGCTGCTAAGCTAAGGAAACAACAAGAATGCCTCCTGCATACACTGGGCTGTCACCATTCGCGGGAGGCTTATTTATGCATTATCTGCTCACTTTCAGAAGCCTGACTTATGCGCAGCGCGCCACCCGCGTGCTGGAACGGGCGGGGGTCACGGGCACGGTGTCCCGGCTGCCGAAGTCTGTCAGCACCCGGGGCTGCGCCTATAGCGTGATTGTCTCGGCCCAAAACAGAGAACGGGCGGTAAATATATTGACATCGGCGGGCCTTGCCCCGGAGCGAGTGATTGCCCGGGACACAAACGGCGTTTTGGAGGTGGGGGAATGATTTATCTTGACTGCGCGGCCACAAGCCTGCAAAAGCCCGCCGCTGTTCGCTATGCCGTGTCGGACGCCATGCGAACTATGTCAAGCCCCGGGCGTGGCGGATATGAAAGCGCCATGGCCGCCGCCGGGATGGTGCTGGACTGCCGGACAGCACTGGCGGATATGTTCTGCGTTTCCGCCCCGGAGCGGGTGATATTTACCAGCAGCGCCACACATGGGCTGAACATCGCCATAAACAGCCTTGTGAATCCGGGGGACAGGGTGGTTATCTCCGGTTATGAGCACAATGCGGTTTGGAGGCCTCTGTATGGCCGCGGGGCGGACATTCGCGTCGCGGCCTCGCAGCTTTTTCGCCCGGAGGCAGCCATGGATGCGTTCCGGCGGCTGCTGCCGGGGGCCAATGCCGCGATTTGCTGCCAGGTATCCAACGTGTTCGGCTATATCCTGCCGTTGGAGGAGATAGCGGCCTTGTGCCGCCGTGCGGGGGTGCCGCTTATCGTGGACGCGGCGCAGGCCGCCGGAAGTGTGGGCCTTGATTTTGACGGCCTGGGCTGCGTCTTTGCTGCTATGCCGGGGCATAAGGGCCTGCTTGGGCCGCAGGGTACCGGCGTTCTGCTGTGCCGGGAGGAACAGCCCCGGCCTCTGCTGTATGGGGGTACCGGCTCCGTCAGCGAGAGTGTTGAAATGCCGGACTTCCTGCCGGATCGTTTGGAGCCGGGCACCCACAACGTCCCCGGTATCGCGGGCCTGCTGGCCGGATTGGAATGGCTGGGCCGCAGGACACCGGCGGCGGTGCTGGCTCA
>JAJBVW010000048.1:8317-14751 GCA_020866945.1 Oscillospiraceae bacterium | reverse complement strand
GCGGGAGTTGGCGGCAGCATTTTGCGATATACTTTCCGGCTCTGATAAAATCCGGTTGTTCCGGGCCGCAGACCCATCCTGTCAGGCGGGAGTCATATCTCTCCAAATCGAAGGAGTTGACTGCGAGGAGGCTGCCGAACGCCTCGCAGCATGGGGAATCGCTGTTCGAGCGGGGCTTCACTGCGCTCCCCTTGCACATCAAACAGCGGGGACGCTTCGGGCGGGGACGGTGCGCTTCAGCTTTTCGCCCTTCAATACGTTCTCAGAGGTTCGCTACGCGGCGGAACAGGTGCTTTCCCTGGCCGTCTGAATCGTAAAAGTCAGGGGAGAGAATTTTCTTCCTCTCCCCGAATGGAGGGATGTTTTGCAGAGAAAAATCTGTTGATATATTGGCCCGATTGAGCTATAATAGTATATTGACAAAGAATATTTTTGCCTTTGTCTGCAAGGAACTGCAAGAACCAATGAGAGAGGCTGCCGCATGAATACCTTTTTGACCGACCTGGTGGATAGCGCCAAATACATACTGTCTATGCAGTGGTACGATGTGGTGGACATCCTGCTGGTTGCCGGGGCCATCTATGCCGTTCTCACCTTCATCCGGCGGACGAACGCCACAAAGGTGGCGCAGGGCATCCTGATTTTGATTATCGCATTGTGGCTGTCCAGCGCTTTGGGGTTGACGGTAACAAACTTTATTCTTCAGCAGGTGTTCAGCATCGGCATCATAGCGGTGGTGGTGCTGTTTCAGCCAGAGATTCGCCGCGCCCTGGAGCGTGTTGGTTCCAATCCTATGTTTTCATTTTTAGGCAGAGACTGGGGCAGTCAGGCACTGGAAAATGTTATCATGCAGACGGTCTATGCCTGTGAGGATATGGCAAAGAGCCGAACGGGCGCCCTGATTGTCTTTGAACGGTATAATCGCCTGGATGAACAGCTGTCTTCCGGCACGGCGATGGACGCCATCGTGTCCACAGAGCTTCTGAAAAATATATTTTTTGACAAATCCCCTCTGCATGACGGGGCGGTTATCGTGAAGGACGGCCGTATCGCGGCGGCGGGCTGTATGCTTCCTCTGTCAAAAAATGCAAATCTAAGCCGGGATTTGGGAATGCGCCACCGGGCGGGCATTGGCATGAGTGAGCATTCTGATGCCGTGGTGGTCATTGTCTCGGAGGAAACCGGCGGCATCAGCGTGGCGGTGGACGGCCTTTTGAAGCGGCATCTGTCTCCGGATACCTTTGAAATGCTGCTGCGGCGGGAGCTTCTCCCGGCGGACGAGCCTGACAAACGTATTACATTGCGGGACAAGCTAAGACGTAAAATGGAGAAAAAGCATGGGGAAAACGAAGGAGACAAATAAAAAGGGCGGTTTGCGAGGGAATAATGTTTTTTGGGCTGTCGTTTCTCTTGTCATTGCCGTGATTGTATGGGTATACTATACCTCTAATTACAGCTCGGCCATCACTCGCACCTTCTATGGCGTGGAAGTCACCTATTCCGGGGAGGATACCATGCGGGACTCCCTGAGCCTGATTATCTCAGAGGAGGAGAATACTACCGTCACCGTTACTCTGAGCGGCAGCCGCAGGGAAATCGGCAAGCTGACAAGCTCTGACCTGAAGGCTGTTGTGAACCTCTCCAGTGTTACCAGGGCCGGGTACCGCACCATGGCCTATACCTTGTCCTATCCAAGCTCTGTCAACAGCACCAGCATTGAGGTGGTATCCCAGTCGCCTCAAACCGTTGGTCTCCAAATCAGTAAGCTTGCCACAAAGGTGGTGGAGTTTACCGGCTCCTTTGTGGGTACTGTGACAGACGGATACGCCATTGACTCTGACCTGATGACCTTTGACCCGAGCTATGTGACCATTATTGGCCCTGAGGAGGAGCTGGAGCAGATCGCCGCTGCCCAGGTGGTAGTGGACAGAGACAATGTCAGCACCAGCTTTACCGCCACGGCGAACTATACATTTATTGATTCCGAGGGAGAGGCCCTGTCCTTTGACGACCTGACCGTGGACACAGACAGCGTAACAGTGACTGTGCCGGTCAGCATGGTAAAGACCGTGGCCCTGGACGTGGCCCTGGTGGACGGCGGTGGCGCGACAAGCGATAATGTAGTCAAGACCATTACCCCCACGACCATCACTTTGGCGGGCGATACCGCGACGCTTGAGAGCATCAATACCATTACCCTGGCCACTATTGACCTTTCGGATTATCTGGCCTTCCCCACGACGGAATATACCATCGTGCTGCCGGATGGGGTGGAGTGCCTTTCGGGGGAGACTACCGCAACAGTGAGCCTTGAGTTTACCGGGCTTGAAAGCGGCGTGTTCTCCGTCACAAATCTGAGCTATATAAACCTTCCGTCCGGCTATACGGCCAGTATCCTGACACAGAACCTTGTGGTGACTGTCCGCGCTCCGTCGGATGTTTTGAGCCAGATTTCGGCTAACAATATCCGCGCAGTGGCGGATCTGACAGACGTGACCACAACATCCCGTGTGCCGGTGACGATATATGTGGATGGCTTCGACAGTGCGGGAGCCGTGGGTGATTACATAATCTATTTCCAACTCGCGGCGGAGGAAGCGGAACAGTCATGACCCAAAACGGAGTAGCACCACCGCTGCTGGACCGCGGCCAGGCGGAGGTGGCCGTTGAGCGGGGAACCGCCTGCGGCGGCCATTGCGGGAGTTGCGAGGCGTGTATATACGCGAACCGCCTCCTTGTCTCGGCGGACAACCTTGTCTACGCAAGGCCGGGCGACCGGGTGGTGCTGGAAAGCAGTACCGGCGGCATCATGGGCGCAGCAGCGCTGATATATCTCGTTCCTCTTGTTTTCTTTTTCGCTGGATATGCCATTGCCGCCGTCTCCGGCGTTGCCCAGGGTGGATGCGTTGTCGCAAGTGTGGCGGGCCTGCTTCTTGGAGGCAGCGTGGCTGTTATCCTGGGCCGCCGCCGGAAGCAAATCACCTTCCGTATCACCGGCTACTGCCGCTGATGTAAGGAGATGTACGGATATGTCCGCCCGGAAAAGGGCGAGCTGAAAGTAAAGGAATACCAGCGCTATCGCGGCGTTTACTGCGGTCTTTGCCATGCGCTGCGCCGGCGGTATGGGCCGATGTGCCGTCTGCTTGTGAATTATGACTTCACATTCCTTGCCGTGCTGCTGGCGGGCGAGGGAGAGGAAAAAACCTGTGATAAGCGCTGTCCGGTGCATCCCTTGCGGAAATATCCGTGCCTTGACTCCTGCCCTGGGCTTGATGCGGCGGCGGATGAGACTGTTATCCTGGCCTGGTGGAAGCTGCGGGACGGCGCACAGGATGAGAGCTTTTTGAAAGGCATTCTTTATTGCATTGCCTGTCTTGTTCTTCGGCGGGCCTATAAAAAGGCGGCGGGCCGCAGACCTGATTTTGCGGCAGAGACTGAGATACAGATGCGCCGCCTGAGCGAGCTGGAGACCTCCCAAAGTGCCAGTCTGGACGAGACGGCGGACGCGTTCGCAGGAATTCTTCGGGCTGCCGGAACAGGCGCGGAGGAGAACCGGTCGCGGATATTGGGAGAGCTTTTGTATCACCTGGGCCGCATTATTTATATTTTGGATGCGGTGGACGACCTGGCGCAGGACGAAGAAACCGGGAGCTATAATCCTTTGCGCTATCGGTTCCGGCTCGAAAATGGAAAGCTTTCCCCGCAGGACGAAGCGGCCCTGCGCCTGACGCTCCAGCACTCCCACAACAGCATTTCTGCTGCCTGGGCGCTTTTGGAGCCGTCGCCTTATTCAGAGATTATTTCCAATGTTATATATCTGGGGCTGCCCTCCGTGACACAGGCGGTGTTTGCCGGCACGTGGCACGCTCACAAAAGAGAACGGAGCAAGATATGAACGATCCTTATAGTGTATTGGGCGTTTCTCCCAACGCCAGCGACGAGGAGGTTAAAAAAGCCTACCGCGACCTGGCGCGAAAGTACCATCCCGCCAACTATCACGATAATCCTCTGGCTGACCTTGCCTCTGAGAAGATGAAGGAAATAAATGAGGCGTATGATGAAATCACCAAAAGCCGGGAGCAGGGCACCAGCGGAAACAGCTATAGCGGCAATGCCTATCAGCAGCAGCGCCAAAGCTATAATACCGGCTATCAGCAGCGTTCCTATACGGGCGGCAGTAATGTTTATGCCCAGATACGTGCGCTAATCAACGCCAATAATCTGGCCCAGGCGGAGGCTATGCTGAACAATATGTCCGTTCATGACGCGGAGTGGAACTACCTGATGGGCAGCGTCTGCTGGCGCAAGGGTTGGATGGATGAAGCGTCCCGCTATTTCCGCACGGCCTCCAATATGGAGCCAATGAACCAGGAATACCGTCAGGCGGTGCAGTATATGAACCAGGGCGGTCAGGCATACCGTCCCACTGGGTACAATATGAATATGACCAATTCGGATGCTGCCTGCAATATGTGCGGCAATCTCCTCTGTGCTGACTGCTGCTGTGAGATGATGGGCGGGGACTTAATCCCCTGCTGCTGATATGGAGGCGTGCCTATGAGGGAATCCACAAAACGACTGGCAAGGCTGGCGCTTCTGACAGCGCTGGGTGTTGTGTTTTTGGTTCTGGCCTCGGTGCTCCCCACCGGGAGCCTGGCAATGCTGGCTGTCGCCAGCTTCGCTGTTTGTATAGCCCGAATGCTTTATGGCTATGGATGGGGCATCGGCGTCTTTGGTGTGACGGCGGGGCTGGGGCTTTTACTGTATCCGGGCACGGCAGCTATTTCTTATGCCGGATTTTTTGGCTATTATCCGCTGGCAAAAAGCCTGTTTGAGCGGCTTCATAGCCGTGTTGTGGAATGGGTGCTGAAGCTGGCGCTGTATACCGCTGTCTTTGCCCTGTATTGGACACTGCTTCCTGTGGACAGCACACTGCCCTGGTATGCGCTTTATCCTTTGGGGGCGGTGGCATTCGCGATATACGACTGGTGCATTTCCCTGATGGTGCGTATCTACATAGAGAAAATTGCGAGGTATGTGAAATGATTGAAAGTATGACCGGCTATGGCGGCGCAAAGGGGGAGGTCGATTCTATCGCCGTCAGCACCGAGTTGAAAAGTGTGAACAACCGTTATCTGGACGTCTCTGTCCGACTGCCGAAAAGCTGTTTTTTTGCGGAGGAGGCCGTCCGCGCGGCGGTGGCGGAGCATATCAGCCGCGGAAAGGTTGATGTTTTTATTTCTGTGGATACCTCCGCTGCTCAGGAGGTATCCATCCAGGTGAATCAGCCTCTGGCGGCGGCTTATGTGAAGGCCGTAGAGGGTCTTGCGGAGCAATATGGTCTGCCAGCGGAGCTTTCCGCCTTTAGCTTGAGCCGATTCCCGGAGGTGCTGACGACGGATAAATCCGACACCGACCAGGACAGCGTTTCCAAAGCTATTATATCTGTTCTGGCCGAGGCGCTGGAGGGCTTTGATGTCATGAGAGCAAGGGAGGGCGCAAAGCTCTGCGAGGATTTGTCCCAAAAGCTTGACCGGCTGGAGGAGATGGTGACTGCTGTGGAGCAGCGCAGCCCGGAAACCGTAACGGAATACCGCGAAAAGCTGTTGGCACGTATGCAGGAGGTTCTGGCCGACGCCGCGGTGGACGAGGCCCGTATCTTACAGGAGGCTGCCATTTACGCCGACAAGGTCGCCGTGGACGAGGAGACTGTCCGTTTGCGCAGTCATATCGCCCAGTTCCGCCTGCTTTTGGAGGGCGGCTCCCCTGTGGGCCGCAAACTGGATTTTCTTATCCAGGAGATGAATCGTGAGGTAAACACCACCGGCTCCAAGTGCGTGGCCAGTACCATCGTCAAGACCGTCATCGACATGAAGGCGGAGCTTGAGAAGATGCGGGAACAGATTCAGAATATCGAATAAGGGGGCCGGGGAATGAAGCTCATCAGCATTGGTTTTGGCAATTTTGTCGCCCCGGAACGCATTATCGCGGCGGTTGACCCAGAATCAAATCCTATTAAGCGTGTGGTGGCCCAGGCAAGGGAGAGCGGTAAGCTCATTGACGCCACCTTTGGGCGCAAAACAAAAACAGTCCTTGTAATGGACAGCGACCATGTTATCCTCTGTCCCCTGGAGCCGGAGGAGGTATCCCGGCGGGCAGCCGGAGAAACGGGAGGCGAGACGAATGAAGCGAGATAAGGGAATTTTGGTCATCCTTTCCGGGCCATCCGGGGCGGGAAAAAGCACCGTTATTTCCGGTCTCACTGCAAAGCGGGGGGACATACGCTTTTCCGTTTCCGCAACCACAAGAGAGCCGCGCCCCGGCGAGATGGACGGACGGGAGTATTTTTTCAAGACCCGGGAGGAATTTCTTTCCATGGTGGAGCAGGATGCCTTTCTGGAACACGCGGAATATGTGGGCAACTGCTACGGAAC
>JAJBVW010000048.1:7530-8307 GCA_020866945.1 Oscillospiraceae bacterium | reverse complement strand
GAACTCCCGCCGCGCCGGTAGATGAAAACCTGGCCGCCGGATATAACGTCCTGCTTGACATTGAAGTCCAGGGCGCCGCGCAGGTGATGGCCCACAGACCGGACGCCGTCAGCATTTTCCTCTGCCCGCCGAGTTTGGAGGAGCTTGAAAACCGCCTCCACAAACGGGGAACAGACCCGGAGGAACGCATCCAGGCCCGCATAGCCGCCGCAAGGGAGGAATATTCCCAGCTTCATAATTACGCTTACATCGTCGTAAACGACGAAGCAGATACAGCAGTTCATGAATTGGACGCTATACTCACTGCCGAGCTTTGCCGGGGTGAGAGAAGACTGAAAACTATTTTTGAAGGAGAGAATCTATTATGATGTTGTATCCACCGATGGCTGAGCTGATTGACAAGGTCGGCAGCAGCTATGCCCTGATAAACCTGGTTGCCAAGCGTGCACGGGAGATTTCCGCCGAGGCGGAGGAGCAGGGCATTCCCCTAACAAAAAAACCTGTTTCCGCCGCCATCGACGAGGTCTATACCGGCAAACTGACCGTTCATAAGGACGCCGATGCGCATACCGAGGCCAATCGAGACCCGCAGCTTGAGAAGGATTTGGAGGAATACGTTGCCACGCTGTCTACGGAACCCGTCGGCGATGAGACGCTGGCTGGGACTGTGCCGGAAATCATATTGACTGACGAGGATATGCAGGGATGAACGTGGGAGCTTGACCTGCCTGTTCCAGCCTCGAGCGGTTTAGCAGCAAGAACGGACGGCCCGCATTG
>JAJBVW010000048.1:0-7520 GCA_020866945.1 Oscillospiraceae bacterium | reverse complement strand
GGGTGCGGGTAGCCGTACCCTTTGGCGGCAGCCGTCCCCGGGAGGGGGTAGTGCTGGCGCTGGGCGGAGAGACGGAAAAAACCATGAAGCCTGTGCTGGAGGTGCTGGATCAGGAGCCTCTTCTGACAGAGAAGCAGCTGAAGCTGGCCTTCTGGATGAGGGAGCGCTTTTTCTGCACCGTCATGGACGGAGTCAAGGCGATGCTTCCGGCAGGACTATGGTATCGTGTATGGCCTGTATATTGCCTGATGGAAGGCATGGAACAGACACGGGCTTACCAGCTTGCCGGAAACAGTAAGGCGGAAATTTTGGCCCTCGACACCGTATGCGGCCATGGGGGACGTTGCGAGCTGGCGGATATTGAATCCGTTTTTGGCACGAAGAATCCCGGCCCCGCGTTGGCAAGTCTTGTGAAAAAGGGCGTTTTATCCGCCGGGGCGGAGGCCGCCCGCCGGGGTGGGGACAAAACCATCCAGCGGGCTACGCTCGCCGTTTCCCCGGAAGAGGCTCTGGCCTATGCGGAAAAAAATCAGCGAGCCGTCAGACAAGCCTCCGTTTTGCGGGTGCTGGCCCAGCTTGGCAAGGCGTCCGTGGCAGATCTGTGTTATTTTACCGGTACAGGGAGGGACACGGTGAAGCGCCTGGCAGAAAAGGGCCTTGTCACCCTGGCCAAGGAGACGGTCTATCGCCGCCCCGCCTATGCCCAGGGGGAGCGAAAGGCCTTGCCCGTGCTGAACGGGGAGCAGCAGACGGCCTTTGATGGTCTTCTGAAGCTGATGGAGGCAGAAAAGCCACAGGCGGCCTTGCTTTTTGGCGTGACCGGCAGCGGCAAGACCACTGTATACATTCGCCTTATCCATGAGGCTATAAGTCGGGGCCGCTCAGCAATATTCCTCGTGCCTGAGATTGCACTGACCCCACAGATGATACAGACCTTTTCTTCCCATTTTGGGGACAGCATTGCGGTGCTTCATTCCTCCCTGTCCATGGGGGAGCGCTATGATGAGTGGAAGCGCATTCGTTCTGGGGCAGCCAGGGTGGTTATTGGAACCCGAAGCGCCGTTTTTGCGCCGGTGGAGAACCTGGGCGTCGTTATCATAGACGAGGAACAGGAGGACACCTATAAATCCGAGACCACGCCCCGCTATCACGCCAGAGATGTGGCAAAATTTCTCTGCGCCCAGGCGAATGCTTTGCTTGTGCTGGGCAGCGCCACTCCAGATATTCGTTCCCGTTATTATGCGGAAATTGGACGGTATCACCTTTTCACCCTGACAAAACGATATAACGCCATGCGTCTGCCAGAGGTGCGGATTGCTGACATGAAGCGGGAGATACAGCAGGGCAACGGCACCTGTCTGTCCTCTGTCCTGCGGGAGGAAATTGAGGAGAATCTCTCCCGCGATGAGCAAACAATTCTCTTTCTCAATCGGCGGGGAGCCAACAAGCTGGTAGCCTGCGCCGTCTGCGGATATACTTATAAGTGTCCCAACTGCACTGCAAATCTGACCTATCACAGTATAGGCAATCGCATGATGTGCCACTACTGCGGCCATACCCAGCCTGTTGACCGGGCCTGCCCCAACTGCGGCGGAAGGCTGAGCTTCACCGGTATTGGAACCCAAAAGGTGGTGGAGCAGATTCAGGAAGCGTTTCCCGGCGTACCCATCCTGCGGATGGACGCGGACGCCGTGGCACCTGTGGGAAGTCACCGAGCATTGTTTGAGCAGTTTCGCGTTCAGCGCATCCCTATCCTGGTGGGGACGCAGATGGTGACAAAGGGTCTGAATTTTGAAAATGTCACTTTGGTAGGCGTTCTGTCCGCTGACCAGAGCCTGTATGCCAGCCAGTACCGGGCGGGGGAGCGAACGTTTTCGCTGATAACGCAGGTCATTGGCCGAAGCGGCCGTTTTTCCAAGCCAGGCCGAGCAGTGATTCAGACCTTTACCCCGGAAAATCAAATCATCCAGCAGGCAGCTGAGCAGGACTCTGAGAGCTGTTATCGGGATGAGCCGTCCCTGCGGAAGCTCTCAGGAACGCCGCCCTTTTCTGAGCTGTTTGTCCTGACCGCGACAGGGGAGGATGAAGACGCAGTGCTTCGCTGCTGCCGGGACATCCGCCGGGAGCTTCTGCGCCTGACTGAAACGCTTTCGGAAGTTAAGGTGCTTGGCCCCGCGCCCCTTCCTGTTGCGAGGATGAACAAAGCCTGGTGCTATCGGGTGACGGTCAGCGGGCCGGAGGGAAAGCCCCTGCGAGCCGCTGTAAGTTGGGTGCTTATGAATGGTAATAATGGAAAGAAATACAAGGGCGTTTCTGTTTATGCGGATTATGACCCATTAGGATGATAAAATATGCAGATTTTTGAGTATGCAGAAGTATTCGAACAGAGAACACAGAGAGAATGGAATGAAAGGAATGAACTGCTATGGCACTTCGCAACATACTAAAAGAGGGTGACGAGACGCTTTCCAAGCGCTGCCGCCCTGTAACTGATTTTAATGACCGCTTGCATCAGCTTCTGGACGATATGGCGGAGACGCTGACCGCCGCTGAGGGCGTTGGTTTGGCTGCGCCTCAGGTTGGCATTTTGCGCCGGGCTGTGCTGGTGCTGGAAACCAATGTCCCGGAGGGAGAATCGGAGAAGCTCATTGAGCTGATAAACCCGGAGATTCTTTCCTCTGACGGAGAACAGGAGGGACCGGAGGGATGCCTGTCTGTTCCTGGCGTCTATGGATGGGTGAAGCGGCCTGACCATGTGCGTGTGCGTGCCCAGGATCGCTTTGGAGAATTTTTTGAGATAGAGGGCTATGGATTGACCGCCCGGGCCTTCTGCCACGAGGTTGACCATCTGGACGGCCATGTTTTCCTGGAAATCAGCGACCACATTATGTCGGATGAGGAGTTGGAGGAATATTACGCCACAGAGGACGGAAAATGAATGTAGTTTTCATGGGAACGCCGGATTTTGCGGCCTGCTCCCTGCAAAGGCTGGTAGACGAGGGATATACCATCTCCGGGGTCTTCTGTCAGCCTGACAAGCCGAAAAACCGGGGTCATAAGCTGGCCGCCTGCGCCGTGAAGGAAACGGCACTGGCGGCGGGGCTTACAGTATACCAGCCGGAAAAACTCCGGGACGGCATGGCCCTCGAGATCCTCAAGCGGCTTGCGCCGGACTTTATTGTGGTGGTGGCCTATGGACGTATACTGCCGGAGGATATGCTGACCCTGCCGAAATACGGATGCATTAACGTCCACGGCTCCCTCCTTCCCGCCTATCGGGGCAGCGCCCCTATCCAGCGGGCGGTGCTAAACGGGGATAAGACCACCGGCGTCTCCACCATTTATCTCAGCGTGGGCATGGACGAGGGGGACGTTATCCTGACCCGCGAGACGGAAATCGGTGAGACGGAGACCAGCGGGCAGCTTTTTGACCGTCTTGCCCCTATGGGCGCGGAGCTTCTTGTGGAAACCCTTCGAGCCATCGAGGCCGGAACGGCGCCCCGCATCCCCCAGGATGGGAGCCGCGCCACCTATGCACCGCCTCTGTCCAAGGAGGAAGCGCCTATCGACTGGGCGAAGGAGCCACGTATGGTTCTAAAGCACATATACGGTATGCAGCCCTGGCCCTGCGCTACGGCGGAGCTGGGCGGCACGGCCTTCAAAATATTCGATGCCGAGAGGACGGGGCGGACATCCGCGAAAGAGCCAGGAACGGTCGTCGCTGCCGGGAAGAAGGGCATAGAGGTCGTTTGCGGCGGCGGCGAGACTTTGCTTATAACGGAGTTGCAGGCCGCAGGAGGAAAGCGTATGGCAGCGGGTGCCTATCTTCTGGGGCATCCCATGGAGGTCTGAAATGCCGCGCCGGGCTGCATTGGAAGCGCTGGAACGCTTCCGCCGAGATTCTGCGTGGAGCCGCCAGATCATGAACACGCTCATCCAAAAGTACACCCTGGATGGACGGGATGGCGCGCTGGCTGCAAGGCTTTTTTATGGCACGCTGCAAAACCTTGCTCTGCTTGACTATTATCTGGACGCTTATGCCAAGGGCAAGCTGGAGCCGAAGGTGCGGGATATTCTGCGCCTGGGAGCGTATCAGATTTTATTCATGGACAAAATACCGCCCAGCGCGGCTGTGAACGAGGCCGTATGTCAGTGCAAAAAAAGTAATCCCCGCGCTGCGGGGCTTGTGAATGCCGTGCTGCGCCGTATGGCTACGGATAAGGAAAAAAACGATATGCCAGCCCTGCCAAAACAGGGCGGGGCAGCGTATCTCACGATAAAATACAGTCACCCTCTTTGGATGGTGGAGGAGCTTATAGCTATGCGGGGCTATGGCGGGGCGGAAGCCGTGCTCCGGGCGGATAACGATCCGCCGCCCATCTATGTGCAGACGAACACCCTGAAAACCACGCCGGAGGCGCTGGCGATCCAGTTGGGGGCGGAACCATTTGGAGATATGCCTGGATGCCTTCTGCTGAAACGACAGGGACGGCTGGAGGAGAGCGAGCCGTTTTTGCGGGGAATGTATTATGTGCAGGATCCTGCTGCCCACAGCGCAGTCCTCGCGGCGGACTTGGAGCCTGGCATGACTGTGCTGGACGCCTGTGCTGCCCCAGGCGGCAAGAGCTTTGCCGCGGCTATCGCCATGGAAGACAGAGGGAATATTCTTGCAAAGGATATAAACAGCAAAAAGCTAGCGCTTGTAAAGGCTGGAGCGGAACGGCTGGGACTTTGTTCCATCCAGTGCCGGCCGGGAGATGCAAGAGAGGCGGAGGGGGCTTTTGATGTGGTGCTGGCTGACCTGCCGTGCAGCGGGCTTGGCGTCATCCGAAAAAAGCCGGACATCCGCTACCGCCCAAAAGAGGAGCTGGACACGCTTCCGGAGTTACAGATGGAGCTGCTGGAGGCCCTGGCCGGAGCGGTAAGGCCCGGCGGAAGGCTGATATATTCCACTTGCACCTGGAGGGAACGCGAAAATCAAGCCGTGGCGGAAGCCTTTCTGGCGGCTCATGAGAATTTCACAAAGACCTTTGAGAGGGCCTGCTGGCCCGATACGGACGGAACGGACGGGTTTTATATATGCCGAATGGAGCGAACAAACTAGATATAAAATCCATGCTCCCGCAGGAATTGGAGGCGGATTTCAAAGATCTTGGCCTGCCCGCCTGGCGGGCAAAGCAGGTATTCCGTTGGCTGGGCCGCGGAGTTTCTTCTTTTGAGGAGATGACTGATCAGCCGAAGGCTCTGCGAGCCACGCTGGATGAGCGGTACTTTATTCCCAGTCTGACGGCGCTGCAAAAGCAGGTTTCAGCCCAGGACGGAACGGAAAAGCTCTTGTGGCGTCTGCCGGATGGCGAGAGCGTGGAAACCGTTTTTATGCGCTATAAGCATGGAAACACCGTCTGTATATCCTCACAGGTGGGGTGTCGGATGGGCTGCGCCTTTTGTGCAAGCACCATTGGCGGGCGAATACGGAACTTGTCAGCTTCGGAAATGCTGGACGAGGTGCTGCGCACCGGCCTGGAATGCGGGCCGGTCTCCAACATCGTTCTCATGGGAATCGGGGAGCCGCTCGATAATTTCGACAATGTTCTCCGCTTTCTGAGGTTGGTGAATGACCCGGAGGGGGCCAATATCGGAATGCGGCATATTTCTCTTTCTACGTGTGGATTGATAGAAGGAATTGACAAACTGGCCGCTCTTAATTTACAATTAACCTTGTCCGTATCCCTGCACGGTCCGGACGACGAGACCCGTTCCCGGCTGATGCCGGTGAACCGGCAGTACGGGGTGGACGTGCTGTACGATGCGTGCCGGCGATATTTCCGGCAGACAGGACGGCGCATATCCTTTGAATACGCTATGGTGAGGGACATAAACGACACGCCCTATCACGCCAGGCTTCTGGCAAAGCGCCTTCATGGCACAGGGGCGCACGTAAATCTTATCAGGCTTAACTACGTTTCGGAGCGAGATCTGCTCCCGTCTACAGAGGAGACAGTTCGGGCTTTCGCAAAGGAGCTGGCAGACGGCGGCGTCACGGTGACGGTTCGCCGCCGACTAGGGAGAGACATTGACGCCGCCTGCGGGCAGCTTCGCCGCGGACAAATGAGGCACTTATGAATGTTTAATGTTTTTGGATTGAGCGACAAAGGCCGGTATCGGGCCGAAAATCAAGATTCCTTCGATGTCTGCGCCGTCGCGGGCGGGCTTATGGCCGTGGTCTGCGACGGCATGGGCGGGGCGGCCGCCGGTCTGATGGCCAGTGATATGGCACGTGCCAGATTCATGGCCTTTGCAAAAACAGCCCTGGGGACATCGGACGGTACAGACACGGCGGACATCCTACGGCAGGCGACAGATGCGGCTAACAGGAAAATATACAGCTTTGCCTCCCATTCAGAAGAATACGCAGGGATGGGGACGACCCTGGTGGGCGGGTTCCTGAAGGATGACACAGCGGTTTTCGTGAATGTGGGAGACAGCAGGGCCTACCGAGTGGCAAAGGACGGCATCGTCCAAATCACAAAGGATCATTCTCTTGTTCAAATGATGGTGGACAGCGGTCAAATCACCCCTGACCAGGGGCGGCATCACCCGCGGAGAAATATCATTACACGTGCGGTGGGAAGTGAACGGTTCGTGACCAGCGACATTTACACATTTCCCATCCGGCCTGGGGACAGCTTTCTTATCTGCTCGGATGGGCTGACGAACGCCATGGAGGATGCGGAGCTTCACCGCCTTATTCTTGCGGCGGGAGACGCACAGACAGCCTGCTGTGCGCTTGTGAATGAGGCGATAGAGAACGGCACAAGGGATAATGTGACCGCCATTGTGATTTATGAAAGAAAGGGGGACGCCTGATATGGACAACAAAGTGAGTTGGCGTCTCGGCAAGACATTAGACGGTCGCTATGAGATGCTCTCCGTACTGGGCATCGGCGGCATGGCCGTTGTATATAAAGCCTTTGACCATAAGCTGAAACGGAATGTGGCCATCAAGGTTCTGCGGGACGATGTGGCCATGGATGCGGATTCCCGGCGGCGGTTCCGCACGGAGTATCAGGCAGTCGGTATGCTCAGTCACCCCAACATCCGCGCTGTGTATGACGTTGTTTCCTCTGGGGACACGGAGTATATTGTGATGGAATTTGTGGATGGCATTAATTTGAAGCAGTACCTGAAAAAGAAAGGCGCTCTCTCCTGGCGTGAAACGCTGCATTTTTCCACGCAGATTGCCAAGGCACTCAGCCACGCCCACAGCAAGGGCATTATCCACATGGATATAAAGCCCCAGAATATCATTTTGCCCAAGGACGGAACGGCAAAGGTAGCCGATTTTGGCATAGCTCAGCTTGAGGAATCCGAGCAGGACGGCTCTTCGGAGGAGGCGGTGGGCAGCATCCATTATATCTCCCCGGGACGGGCGCGGGGCGCGGCAGTGGGCGCCCGGTCGGCCATGGATTCCGGGGGTGTGGTGATGGATGAGGTGCTGGCAGGCCGGCTGCCGGGCGATG
>JAJBVW010000043.1 GCA_020866945.1 Oscillospiraceae bacterium | reverse complement strand
AATTCTATGATATAAAGTATCCGTTACCGCAGGGGATACCGGGCGCACAGCGCCTCGGCCTCGGCCCGGGCAGCGGGAACCGCCGCCTCCCCCTCACAGATGACAGAGGCAATGGCCTGGGCAATCCTGTCCATGTCCTGCTCGGTCATGCCCCGGCTCGTCACGGCTGGCGTCCCCAGGCGGAGACCGCTGGTGACAAAGGGAGAGCGGGGGTCGTTCGGGATGGTGTTTTTATTCGTGGTGATGTTGGCCTGCTCCAAAAGAGCCTCTACCTCCTTGCCGGTGCGGCCGCTCGCCGTCAAATCCACCAGCATGAGATGATTGTCCGTGCCGCCGGAGACAATCTGAATGCCTCTGGCCATCAGGCCGCCGCACAGGGCCTTAGCGTTAGCAATCACCTGACGCTGATAGTCCCGGAAGGCCGGGCTGAGCGCCTCCTGGAAGCAGACCGCCTTGGCGGCGATAACGTGCATCAGCGGGCCGCCCTGAATACCGGGGAACACAGCCTTGTTGAAGTTAAACTGGTTTTTCTCCATGGACTCCTGCGAGACGAGAATCATCCCGCCGCGCGGCCCCCGGAGGGTCTTGTGGGTCGTGGTCGTCACCACATCCGCATAGGGAATGGGGCTGGGATGCAGACCCGCCGCCACCAGGCCGGCGATATGAGCCATATCCGCCATGAGCAATGCGCCGCACCTGTCCGCAATGGCCCGGAAGCGGGCGAAGTCAATGGTGCGGGCATAGGCGCTGGCCCCGGCGATAATCATTTTGGGCCTGCACTCCATAGCGATGGCCTCCACCTGGTCATAGTCGATAAAGCCATCGTCTCCCACCCCATAGGGGACGATGTGAAAATACGTCCCGGAAAAATTGGCGGGGCTGCCGTGGGTCAGATGGCCGCCATGGTTCAGGTTCATGCCCATCACCGTATCTCCGGGCTTGAGCAGGGCAAACTGCACCGCCATATTGGCCTGCGCCCCAGAGTGGGGCTGGACGTTTACGTATCCCGCGCCAAAAAGCTTCTTGGCCCGCTCGATGGCCAACTCCTCCACCGCGTCCGCATACTGGCAGCCGCCGTAATACCGCTTGCCGGGATAGCCCTCGGCATATTTGTTTGTCAACACGCTTCCCTGGGCCGCCCGCACGGTGGGGGACACCCAGTTTTCCGAGGCAATCAGCTCAATATGCTGGTTCTGCCGCAACAGCTCCCCGTCGATAGCCGCCGCCACGGCAGGGTCTTCGGCCCGCAGCTCTTCCAATAAATCCATATAAATCCCCTTTCTCTTGGCCTCCGCCGGAAGGATTATCGTTCCAGCAGGGATTTGAAATGCCGCAGCAGCGGCTCTCCGTCGGCCGTATCCGGTCGGCCCTTAGCAAAGCACATCCGCTCCGGGTGGAACTGCACCCCAAGGATGGGGAGGCTGTCATGGACGATAGCCTCCGCCGTGCCGTCCGGGGCGGCGGCAATGACGCGCAGATCCGTCCCAACGGCCCCCAGGCCCTGATGATGGGCGCTGTTCACGGCGATATGGCCGCCGTACAGGTCATACAGCGGTGAGTCGGAATAGACAATCAGCGGATGGACGTTGTCCCCAGCTTCGCCCAAATGCCGGTGGGCCGGAGCTGTAGCCAGATCCTGAATGATGGTTCCGCCGAAATAGACGTTTATAACCTGGTGGCCCTTGCAGATGCCCAGCACGGGCCGCTCCGCCTGGACAAACCGGGCCAGGGCCTCCAGCTGCGCCTCATCCAGAGGCCGGTCGATGTCCGTAGAACCCTGATTTTCCTCATGGAACAAGGCCGGGTCGATGTCCCCGCCCCCCGGCAGAAGCAGCCCGTCACAAGCCGCCGCATCGGTGGGATCGGTGGTGACGACAGGCTCAAGCGCCAGCCCATGCACAGCGGCGATATAATGCTTTAAATTTTTCTCAATGCCCACAATGGCAACGGTCTTCATCTTTTCTCCCTTACCTCTTATATGTCGCAGGACACCAGATCCTCCAGCGTCTCCCGGCGGACGACGAGGCGATCCTCGCCGTTTCTCACCATGACCACCGGGGGGCGGGGGATGCGGTTATAGTTGGAGGCCATGGAGTAGTTATAGGCCCCTGTCACCAGCACCGCCGCAATATCCCCCACGGCGGCGCGCTGCATGGGCATATTCTCCCCGATTAAATCCCCGCTCTCGCAGCAGCGGCCTGCCAGCGTGACGGGGCAGTCCGCCGGTTCCCCGGCCCGGTTGGCAATCAGGGCGGTATACCGAGCCTGATACAGCGCGTAGCGTGGGTTATCCGTCATGCCGCCGTCCACCAGCACATAGTCCCGGCAACCCGGGATGGACTTCACACCCTGGACGGTATAAAGCGTCACCCCGGCAGCGGCCACGATGCTCCGCCCCGGCTCCATGAATACGGCGGGCGGAGGATAATCCAGGGCCTGACACCGGCGGGTGAGATGCTCCCCCACGCTGCGGATAACGGCGGCGTAATCCACCGCCGGCTCCTCCACCGTATAGGGTACCCCCAGGCCGCCGCCCAGATCCAGGATCACGGCGGTATAGCCCAGCTCACGGCGCACAGCGTCCATAAAGTCCAGCATAATGTCCACCGCCTGCATAAGCGGCTCCGGCCCGCCGATCTGAGAGCCGATGTGGCAGTGGAACCCCGCCACCTGAATGTTTTTCGCCGCCAGCGCCCGGCGAACCATTTCCATGGCCTGGCCGGTCTGGATGGCCTCGCCGAATTTGCAGTCCACCTGCCCGGTATCCACGGCACTGAAGGTGTGGGGGTCTATCCCCGGCGTGACCCGCAGAAGCACCCGCTGGCGAACGCCGTTTTCCCCGGCGCAGCGGTCGATGCGGGCCAGCTCCTCCAGGCTGTCCACCCCGAAAAGGCCCGCCCCAGCCTTCACGGCATATTCTATTTCCTCTCCGGGCTTGGCACAGCCATGAAAGCAGATGTCCTCCGGCGGGAACCCAACAGACAGAGCGGTATATATCTCCCCCATGGAGACGGTGTCCGCCCCAATGCCCTGCTCCTTGGCGAGGCGATACATGGCCTTGCAGCTCATAGCCTTGCTGGCAAAATAGGGACGGCTGCCGGGGGGTAGGCTTTTCCGCATTTCCTCCCGATACAGGGCCATCTGGCTCCGCACCATGTCCTCGTCCAGTACGTATAGGGGCGTGCCGTATTTCTCCGCCAGCGCCACGGCGTCCACGCCGCCGATGGTCAGATGGCCCGCCGGATTGACGGCAAGATTCGGTTGATTCAGCATAAGCGATAGTCTCTCTTTAAGTACAAAATTTATTTGATTTTCCCGCGGGCGGTTGCCCCGCCGCCCGGGGTGGGTATATCCTCCTTAGTAGACAAGCCACGGAGGCGCGCTATGACATCAAAACAGATTGCGGAAAATTATCTTATCTCAGGGACTGCCAAGGCGGACATCCCCAAGGGGCGGATGTTCCTGCTGGCCATACTGGCCGGAGCCTTTATCGCCCTGGCCGGGGTAGCCTCCACCATCGGCTCCGCCCTGTTGGGGAAGATGGCCGGGGCCTTGATATTTCCGGCGGGCCTGGCCATGGTGGTGGTCATGGGCAGCGAGCTTTTCACCGGGAATAACCTGATGATTATCCCCGCCCTGGAAAAGCGCCTGCCCGTCAAAAAGCTGCTGGCCGCCTGGCTGGTGGTATACCTGGGCAATCTGGCCGGGTCTGTTCTCATCGCGGCCATGACCGTCTAGGGGGGAACCTTCGATGCCTGCTATGAAAGCCTGATCGCCACCGCCGCCGCCAAGACGGCCCTCCCCTTCGGGACGGCCCTCCTCCGGGGAATTTTGTGCAACGTGCTGGTGTGTACAGCCGTGTGGATGGCCATGGGGGCCAGCGGCCCGGCGGGGAAGATCGGGGCGCTGTATCTGCCCATTATGGTGTTCGTCCTGTGCGGCTTTGAACACAGCGTGGCCAATATGTTCTATATCCCCGGGGGCCTGTTCGCCTGCCTCCGCTACGGGGTGACAGAGGCGCGGCGTCGCTGGGGGGCATTTCTGTCGAAAAACCTGCTGCCCGACAACCGTGGGACCAAGGACCGCGGGGCGG
>JAJBVW010000176.1 GCA_020866945.1 Oscillospiraceae bacterium | reverse complement strand
AAACAATACTGTGGAAAGATTTGTTGAAAACATGTGGAGAGTTTAGTTTTCCACAAAATTTTCAACAGCCATTTTCGCCTTAAATTCTTTGACTATTTATACAAGGAGGAGCGACATGGAATACGAATTGACGGATTACCGCCCGGAGATGGGGCCTGTCAACTGGCAGGAGGGCTTCCGGGAGGAGCTGCTGGGCCGACCGATCGAGGAGCAGCTTCGCTGCTATGGCTGGATGGAGGACAGGCGCATGATGGACGTTCCCTTCCGGGAGGCGGAGGCGTATATCCGGCAGAAGGGCTGGGAGTCGTCCATCTCCCCGGTGCAGTCGTCCCGGCTCATCCTCATGGACGGCCTGGTGGTCGGGGTGCGTCTGTGGAACGGAATTCGGATCCTGCCCTATCAGGGCTATGCCTATGATTCCGACTCGGACAACAACGGCGCGGGCTATAAGGAGCGGGAGTATTATGCATATCTCGTCTGCTTCCCGTTCGGGCATACGCTGTGGTGATATATCACACGACGCCCAGCACAGTTTGCACCACGGCCATCAGGAAGATATAAAGCGCGAATATCCCCGCGCAGTAGAGCGCCGCGCCCAGCAGGCGCACCCACAGGCGGCGGTTTCGCGTGAGCGGCAGGCGCGCCCAGACATTGCGGTAGTTGAAGGCCACAAGCACCATCAGAAGCTCCGCGAGGCCCCATCCCACCCGATAGGCTATGGTGTAGACCGGCGAGGACGGCCCGTCCATCTCCAGTGTCGCCGCGAGGTCGAGCATCAACAGATACCCGGCGATGGCCGTCACCGTTTTCCAGGGGTTTTTTGTCCGAAAGCCGGGCGGCAGCCATCCGGCGCTGTCTGGAGAGCGGTATCGCAGTGCACGCTTGAGCTGTCCCATGGACGTATATCGGCGGGATGGCTCCATGGCCGTGCATTTATGCGCCACCGCGCCGAGATGGCCGGTCAGGGCGGCGGTATCCCGCGCCCCGGTGACAAGCTCCGTCAGGAGGATGCCGGCGGCGTATATGTCCGTGGCCGGGGTGGAGGGGGAGAAGCCATACTGCTCCGGGGCGGCATAGCCCGCCGTGCCGATGAGCACCGTGTCCCGGCCGGCCTCGGCGCGGCTTACCTGTGCGGCGTGGCAGTCCAGGAGGCCGAGCCGGCCGTCCCGTGGGAGCATCATGTTCTGGGGCTTGATGTCCCGGTGGACGATGGGCGGCTGCCGCCGGTGGAAGATGGCCAGAATGTCGCACAGCTGGCAGAGAATATTCACCGCCTGCGCCTCGTCCAGACGGCCCTGGCGGGCCAGCAGCTCGCTTACCCGCTCCCCGGCGATATAATCCTCCACCACGGTCAAAACCCCGTCCTGCTCCACCAGCGCCTCGATGGCCGGCACCCCGTCAGGCCGCTCCCGCCGGATGAAGTCGAACACCTCCCGGTCGTAAAGGGCCAGCGTCTTTTTGACATACAGCCTGCCGGTTTCGCTGTGCCGCACGAGCTGCATATTGTCCCGCCCCTCTATGGGTGACAGCTCCTGATAGAAGGACAGAATATATTCATTTTCCAGCGTCATGGTCATGACTCCTCTGATGTTTCATTTCAAATCATTGTATCATAAATCCGATAAAAAAGAAACGACGGTGTCATAATATGGATAAAACGACCACCTCGCGCCTGATGGAGGCGCTCAGAGACGTAAACGAGGCGGAGCTGGAGGCGTTTGCCGAGGCCCACGGCCAGTCCCTGCCCTCGCTGGGGGACTATTGGGCGGAGATTATCGCCGCGCAGCCCCTCAGCCGACGGGAGATCATCCGCCGGGCGGATTTTTCCGAGACCTACGGCTACAAGCTTTTAAGCGGGGAAAACCGCACCAGCGAGCGGGACTACGTCCTGCGCCTGTGCATCGCCATGGGCATGAGCCTCCAGGAGACCCAGCGCGCTCTGGAGCTGAACGAAATGCGCCCGCTCTATCCCAAGGACAGGCGGGACATGGCCCTCATCGTGGCCGTGAACTCCGGCCTGACCAGCGTGGACGAGGTAAACGCCCTCCTGGCCCGCCACGGCTGCCAGCCGCTCAAGCGCAGCGGCGGCGAGGGGGACGCGTAAAATTCCCGAACCGTTCGGGACACAGACGGGTGGGGGACTGCTATAATAGCCTTATTATGGAAAAATAGAGGAGTCTGTTATGATGAAAAGACCCCTGCCCGTTTTGCTTGCTTTATGCCTGGGGCTGTCCGTCCTGGCCGGATGCGGCGGCACGTCTGACGCGGTGACGGAGGCCGCCTCCGCCGTGTCGGAGACCTATGGCGAGGCGGCGGAAACAGAAACCGAGACCGAGACCGAGGATGAAGCCGCGCCGGAGGAGGAGACCGAAGCCGCGCCGGAGCTTTCCTTTGAGGAAATCACCGTGGCCGATAACGACCAGTGCAGCATTGTTATCACGGGCCTTGACCCGGACAGCATCTGGGGCTACACCCTGGATGTGGTGCTGGAAAACAAGTCGGAGGATACGACCTATATGTTCTCCGTCCTGACCGCCTCCGTGGACGGGGTGGAGAGCGACCCCTACTGGGCGGCGGAGGTGGCCGCCGGGAAGAAGGCCAACGAGGAGATAACCTTTTATGACGACACCCTCGATGAGATTGGCGTCGGCTATACGGACATCGCCCTGACCTTCCGCGTCTATGATTCCGACGACTGGTCGGCGGACGACGTCCTGGAGGAGACGGTGCATATCTATCCCTATGGCGAGGAAAACGCCGAAGCGTATGTCCGCGAGGCCCAGGAGAGCGACGTTGTGCTGGTGGATAACGACCAGATTGCCGTCATCGTCACCGCCTGCGAGGAAGACCCCATTTGGGGCTATACGGTCAGCCTGTATCTGGAAAACAAGACGGACGAGGAGCTGATGTTCAGCGCGGACGATGTTTCCGTGAATGGCTATATGGCCGACCCCTACTTCGCCGCTACGGTGGACGCCGGCAACTGCAAATTCACCGAAATGACCTGGTACACCGACACGCTGGAGGATAACGGCATCGACCAGGTCGAGGAGATAGAGCTGACTCTCTCCGTCCACAGCTATGACGACTGGTCGGCGGACGATATTCTGAACGAGACGTTCACCCTGACGCCGTGAACTGGGAGAGACTGCCATGAAAACCTGTAAGCTTGTTATGTCTATTTTGTGCTTTGTGCTGTTCTTTCTCATTTTGTTTCAGTCCTGCGCCGCGGGGCTGTCAAACGCCCTGGAATCGAGCAATGAGGTCAGCGGCTTTGCGGGCGTGCTGGTGGCCTGCCTGATGCTGGCCGGAGCCATTGTCCAGCTCGTTACGAGAAATGCGCCCTCCAAGGGGGCCTCCGCTGCGGGATTCGTCCTGTTCCTGCTGGCCGCGCTCATTGGCTTTGCCTTGGCCGGTTCCTTCCTGGATTTGCGAATATGGGCCGCCTGGTGCCTGCTCCTGGGCGTTATCAATCTCATATGTCTGCTACGGCGGCCAAAAGCATGACCGCCCCCTCCCGCGCCCCAAATTGGGCGCGGGATTTTTTTATCTTTGACAGAACCCGCTAATGTGCTATAATCAATAAGATAATCTTCAATTTTCCACAGGAGGCCGCGCGGATGCTGGACAGGGAGCGGGTCATTCGGCCAATCGCCACGATACATACCGACCTGCCCACCAAGTTCGGCCTGCCGCGCCAGAGCGGGCTGGTGGAGGGCCTGGAGGCGAAAATCGTCTTCCAGCCCCCGTATCGCGACCCCGTGGCCTTTCGCGGGCTGGAGGGGTACAGCCACCTCTGGCTCATTTGGGGCTTTTCGGAAAACAGCCGCGACGACTGGGCCGCGACGGTGAAGCCCCCGCGCCTGGGCGGCAACCGCCGGATGGGCGTGTTCGCGACGCGCGCGCCGTACCGCCCGAACGCCCTGGGCCTGTCCTCTGTGCGTCTCACCGCCATCCGCCAGGAGGAAAAGCTCGGCCCGGTGCTGTATGTCGCCGGGGCGGATTTGATGGACGGAACGCCCATCTATGACGTGAAGCCCTATCTCCCGTATACAGACAGCCACCCGGAGGCGTCCTCCGGCTTCGCCGGCGCGGTGCTGGACTACCG
>JAJBVW010000072.1 GCA_020866945.1 Oscillospiraceae bacterium | reverse complement strand
GGTCGATATAGCCGTAATAGTAGTAGCTACTGTTGCTCTCCAGCACGTAGCCGTTCGTCAGCGCCAGGCCCCAGTCAGAGAGAAGGGTCTCAAAATTGGTCATGTCCTCCTCCGTGTAGGCGGTAGTGACAATCATCTCCCCGCCTTCGTCCAGATACGCCTCAATCATGGCAAGCTCATCCTCGGACAAATCACTGGTCGGCCCGAACAGAGCCAGCACCGCACAGTCCTCCGGGATGGATTCCACGGTGAGAAGGCTCAGCTCCTCAGTCTGGATATTGTCCATGTTGATGGCGTCCAGCACGTCGTCAGAGACACCGCTCTCCCCATGGCCGGTGAGTATATACATCATGGGCAGGTCGTCGCTCGTCACATAGCCGATGGCGCTGGTCAGCTGGCTCTCCCCGGCGAACACGTCCAGGTATTCCTCGCCGTAATAGTAATAGTAGTAATAATAGGTAGAGTAGTCGGAATATGTCCATATGTCGGAATAGGGGATATACATGGTTCTGTCCCCGCAGACCACCAGCAGGCTGTTGTTGGTGATGGTCTCGTCCGTATACTGGGTGGCGAAGCTGGGATACACCACCGGGTCAACGGAGGTGACGGTCACATGGCTGTACTCCGCGTATTTCGCCAGCACCTGCTCCAAGGTCGTGTCCTCGCTGCCGGACTGGACGATCCAGTATACGTCCACATCTGTTTCCAGAGAGCCAAGAATTTGCTTCGTCTGGTCGGAGATGGAATATATCTGGTTTTCCGTCATATCCAGCTGCGTGCCGGAGCTTGGCAGAGCGTTCACCACGAGATTCACCACCCAGGCGATGGCACTGACCACAATGGCGGCAAAGTTCCTGTATGACCAGTCTCGCCATGCCTTTGTGTTGAAGGCGGCGCGGAATTTGCCGGTGCACTTCTTTTCCGGCTTGGCTTCGGGGGTCTTGTCCCCACCCTCGGAGGCTGTCTCCTCCATCGTTTCCAGCGTCCATTCTTCGGCAGTATCAGGGGTCTGCTGAGCTGTTTCCTGCTCAGGTCTTTTCTCGTCGCTCATTCGCTCCACCTCCTGCGTTCCATGGACTGCACGGTGAGAAACAGAAACACCGCCGCCACGGAGATATAATATACAATGCTGGTTATATCGAATATATCATAGGTAAAATTGTTAAATCGGTCGAAAACAGCAAGCTGCTCCAGTATCGTGACAATCAGGCCGGAAAAGGCATCCTGCCAGATTAGGAAGCATATGAGCAGCACCGCTTCCAGGGCAATGGAAAAAATCAGGGCAAAATTCCCGTTTTTCGTTGTGCGCCACAGCAGCACCCCCAGCAGAATCACGACGACCGTGAAGGCGATGAAGGACGCCCAGGCAGAGCCGGACATATAATCCGTCAGCGCGGACAGAAAATATAAAAGCAGCAGCACAATGAAGCAGGCACCCGCCGCAAGGCCCGCGTTCTCCATCAGGGAGGATATGAAAAGCCCAATGGCCACCAGCGCCAGCCCCAGGAAGAAAAATCCCACCAATGCGCCATAAGCGCTTTTCAGGGAGATAGAGCCGGAGAGCGTCATGGCGTTCACTACCACAGGGTACAGGGCCATGACGATCATGGGCAGAGCCATCACCGTCACCAGGGCGAAATACTTGCCCAGGACAATCTTCGTCATACTCATGGGCAGAGAGTACAGAAGCTGATCTGTCCGCTGGTGCCGCTCCTCCGCGATAGACCGCATGGTCAGCAGCGGCACGGCAATCAGCATGACAAATTCCATGCTGTACAGCACATAGGAAAACTGGGTATACCCGGACAGGTTATAGGCCATAACATATATCCCGCCAAACAGCAGCATCAGCGCCCCATATATATACCCGGTCAAGCCGTTGAGCTGGCTGTCCAGCTCCCGTTCATAAATAGCGCTCATGCGTCCGCCTCCTTTTCATCCTCCGCCGCCGGGGCGGGGGCGTCCGTCGTTTCCGCGGTCGTCTCAGCGGTCTTGCCGCTCTTGAACCAGCTCTTTTTTCCCTTGCCGCCCTTTTTCTCCTGGGCTTCACGCTCGGCCTCCGCCTGCGCGGTCAGGTTCAGGAACACGTCCTCCAGGCTCGCCTGTTCCCGTTCCAGACGCAGCACGGGGATGCGCCGGTCGCTCATGGCGAAGGAAAGCCGTTCGTCCATTTCCGCGCTCAGGTCGGACACGGTAACGGTCAGGTCGCACCGGCCGTCTTCTCCATCCTGAGCCTCTATCTTCTGCACGCCGTCTATGTTCTGCAAGGCCCGCTCCGCGTCTGCGGCAGCCGCCTTTGCGGTGATTTTATAGGTTGCCTCCCCGGCGAACTGCTCCTCCAAGCTCTGCGGCTCGCCGCAGGCCACCAGCTTTCCCCGGTTGATAATGAGGATCTGGTCGCATACCGCCTGCACCTCGCTTAGAATATGGCTGGACAGAATGACAGTATGCTCTTTGCCAAGCTCATGGATCAGATCCCGGATCTCAATAATTTGAATGGGGTCAAGGCCCACGGTAGGCTCATCCAGAATGACAACCGCCGGGTCTCCCAAAATGGCCTGGGCAATGCCGACACGCTGGCGAAAGCCCTTCGACAGGTTCTTAATCAGCCGGTCCGCCACCTCGGTGGTGCCTGTCACCTCCATCACGTGCTCGAGCTGTCCCTCCTGCTCCTTAGAGGGAACACCCTTGGCCCTGGCCACGAAGGTCAGATACTCCCGCACCGTCATGCCGACGTACAGGGGCGGTAGCTCCGGCAGATAACCAATGCGGCGCTTCGCCTCCGCCGGGTCGTCAAAAATGTCGTATCCGTCAATGGTGACGGTGCCGCTCGTGGCGGCCAGACACCCTGTCAGGATGTTCATGGTGGTACTCTTACCCGCGCCGTTCGGCCCCAGGAAACCATAGACCACACCGTTTTCCACGGTGAAATTCAAGTCGTCCACGGCCAAATGGCTGCCATAGCGCTTGGTAAGATGGCTTACCTCTATCAACGCAAAGACCTCCTTGCTATTACATATGCCCCCATTCTATACCAATTCCCCTGTCCGTTTGTGACAAGTTCATGACCAAATCAGATAATTTTATAAACAAATTGTTAATCTTGATAAATAAATACAAATAAGCGCCCACCGCAGCGGAACCCGAAGCGGAGGGTGCATATACAGCATAAAGTCTATCCGACACCAGTCAAAACGGAGTGCCGGCACATCGGAGGACAGCCGACCAGCTTATGTATTGTTTGTCAGCTCCTCCCCTGCCGGTTCTCCTGTGGGGGCAAGCTGAACCATGACGACGGCGGCCATGACCAGGGCACAGCCAATCAGCTCCCAGTGGGACAGACCGGAGCCGGGCATGAGGACGTATCCGGCCAGGACGGAAAACACGCTCTCCAGACTCAATATGAGAGAGGCCACCGCCGGATGCACACCCCGCTGGCCCACGATTTGAAGCGTGTACGCCACACCGCAGGACATGATGCCCGCATAGGCGATGGGCAGCCAGCAGGCCCGGATGCTCTCCCAGGAGGGAGTTTCAAATATAAACATCAGCGGCAAGCACAGCCCCCCGCACACCAGAAACTGCACGCAGCTTATCCGCACTCCGTCCGCCAGCGGGGAGAAATGGTCGATAATAAGGATATGGAAGGAAAAGGCCACGGCACACAGAAGCAGCAGAAAATCGCTCATCCCAAGGCCCAGCCCCTGTCCGGCGACCAGCCCGTCCATCAGGCACAGGAAGAAAAAGCCCACCACAGCCACGGCCACGCCCAGCCACACAAGAAGCGGGGATTTTTTTTTAAGGAACATCCCCAGCACCGGCACGATGGCGCAGTAGCAGGCGGTGATGAAGCCCGCCTTGCCCACGTTGGTATCCGCATCCTGGAGGGCAATGCCGAACTGCTGCAAATTGGAGGCCACGAACAGCACCACGCCGCACAGCGCGCCACCCAAAAGAATATTCCGCCGGGAGCCGGTCTCCACCGGGCCGTGTCGGGAGCGGAGCTTATCAATCAGCGGAATGGCCACCAGCAGCGCCACGCCCCCCAGCAGGCTCCGCAGGCCGTTATAGACAATATGTAATGACCTCCGATTTGTAGAAACGTGGATTTACCTGTATA
>JAJBVW010000132.1:2910-4124 GCA_020866945.1 Oscillospiraceae bacterium | reverse complement strand
GTATTATTTTTGCTAAAGAAAACAGAGACACAGACTGAAAACTGCATATGGTTCGGATGATCGGCTCGGGAGAGACTGTGCGCAGCACAGCGCCGAAGGGGATAAACAGCTCTCAGGCAAAGGGACCGGGTCGGGACGACACTCTGAATAGGGCGGGGCCGCCTTCGCGGCGTCCGCACACCGAAGGAGCAACCCGCCGTTTGGCGGGGAATCTCTCAGGTCAAGAAACGGAGACACCAGACAAAAGGGACTGGTGTCTCCGCTTTTATATTTGTCATAGGACATTCAGGAGGTCACGCTATGAGCGAATTGAAACGCACGCAGCTATACGATACCCATGTGGCGGCGGGAGCCACGATGGTGGACTTCGGCGGATGGGAAATGCCCATCCAGTACCCCACCGGCATCATTGCCGAGCATCTTTACACGAGGCACTTCTGCTCCCTGTTCGATGTCTCCCACATGGGGCGGCTGCTGATTGAGGGGCCGGACAGGGTGGCCTTTTTGCAGCACGTCCTGACCAGCAACGTGGCGGGACTGGATCTGGAAAAGGCCCAGTACTGCATCATCCCCGCCCCGGACGGCAGCGCGGTGGACGACGCCTATCTCTATCGCTTCGAGGCGGAGCGCTTTCTGCTGGTGGTGAACGCCGCCAACACGGAAAAAGACCTGGCCCACCTGACGGCGGCGCTGCCTGGCTATGACTGCGCCATCACGAATATTACGTCCCAGTGGGCGGCCATCGCCCTCCAGGGGCCGAAAAGCAAGGAGCTGCTGCTGATGCTGTCCGGCGGCGCGGCCATCACGGAGCCGATGAAAAACGCCCTCGGCACCGTTACCCTGGAGGGCCACACCGTCCGAGCCGCCCGCACGGGCTATACGGGGGAGCCGCTGGGCTATGAGCTGTATGTCCCCTCGGAGGATGGGCCGTGGCTGTGGAACCGGCTGTGTGAGTTGGGCGCAAGGCCCGCCGGTTTGGGAGCCAGGGACACATTGCGCCTGGAGGCGGGAATGCCGCTTTATGGTCACGAGATGGGCCTCGACCCGGATGGGCAGCCCATGCCTATCTTTGCCGTGCCGCTGGCGAAATTCGCTGTCAGCTTCTCCCCCCAGAAGGGGGATTACATAGGCCGGGCGGCTCTGGAGGCCCAGAACAAAGCCTTCTGCCGCATCCAGAACCGGGATTTCTCTGACATGGCCGACCTGCCCAGGAG
>JAJBVW010000132.1:0-2900 GCA_020866945.1 Oscillospiraceae bacterium | reverse complement strand
CCGGGGCGTCATGCGGGCCGGTATGCCCGTATACCGGGACGGGGAGCAGATCGGCTGGGTCACAAGCGGCACCATGGTACCCTATTACCGCTCCGAGGGGGAGGGCCTGGAGACCGTCATCACGGAGGACACCGCCAAGCGGGCCATCGGCCTTGCCTATATTGCCAGCGACGTGCTGGAGGACGACATTGTGGAGGTGGACATCCGGGGCAAGCGGGTGCGGGCCGTTGTCCCCGCCTGGCATGTGCGGACAGACGCGCCCCCCTTCGCCCGACCTATCCTTACTGGCGTGGAGCTGGCCGGACGGAAAAAGGACGAGGAAAGCGGTGCGGCGCGGGCCGTGGCCCTGCTGAAGCGGGCAGCGGAAAACCACCTGTGGCGGCAGAGGCTGTGCGTGAACCTGATCCCCTCGGAAAACACCCCCAGCCGGGCGGTGCAGATGCTCTCCGCCTCCGACCCCTCCTGCCGGTACGCGGAGCATAAAAAGATTAAATCCTTTTATGACAAGGACATATTCTATTACCAGGGCACCGGCTTCATCGACGAGGTGGAGCAGCTTCTGACGGAGGAGCTGCGGCAGTATTTCGGCTGCACCCAGGTGGAGACCCGCGCTACCAGCGGCCAGATGGCCAACACCGTGGCCTTCTCCGCCCTGATGGACTGGAAAAACCGTCTGGACAAAAAGCACACCCCCCAGCGCCTGGGCTATGTGCTGAACAACCACATCATCAAGGGCGGACACCTGTCCGCGCAGCCTATGGGGGCGCTCCATGATTATATCGCCATCGACCCGGTGACGGAGCGGAGCGCCGTGGTGAACTTCCCGGTCTGTAAGGACGATATATACAAAATCGACGTGGAGGAGACCAAAAAGGTCATCGACCAGTATCGTCCGGAGCTTATCATCTTCGGCAAGAGCATGGTGCTGCGGAAGGAGCCGGTGGCGGAGATACGCAGGTTTGTGGACGAACAAAATATTCCCACCACCATCATGTACGACATGGCCCATGTGCTTGGCATCGCCGGGCCGCACTTCCAGGATCCCTTCGCGGATGGGGCGGAGATCGTTACCGGCTCCACCCACAAGACCTTCTTCGGCCCCCAGCGGGGCGTGATCGCCGTGAATTACGGGAAGGAGGAGCTGAAATACGGCCTGTGGGAGACCATCGAGAGCCGGGCCTTCCCCGGCAGTGTGTCCAACCACCATCTGGGTACCCAGCTTGGGCTGCTGATGGCCGCCTATGAGATGAACGCCTTCCGGGACGAGTATCAATCCGCCGTTATCGCAAACGCCAAGCACTTCGCCAAAGCCCTGAAGGTCCAGGGCCTGGATGTGGCCGGAGACCCAGCCATGGACTACACCGAGACCCACCAGGTCATCGTGTCCGTGGGCTACGGCGCGGGGGCGGACGTGGCCCGCCGCCTGGAGGAGAACAACATCATCGTAAACTACCAGGCCACCCCGGATGAGGAGGGCTTTACCGCCTCCGGCGCCCTGCGTATGGGGGTCAGCGAGATGACCCGCTTCGGCTTCGGCTTCCGGGAGTTTGAGGCCCTGGCCTCCCTGATGGCGGACTGCGTTTTGCGGAACCGGGATGTGTCCCAGGATGTATCCCGCCTGCGGGCCGGATTTACACAAATGCGCTACTGCTTCGACAGCCCGGAATTTGACGCCGCATTGGAATCCCTGATCAGCAAAATTGGATTTTAAATAAATCACTATTACTATCTATTATAAAGGAGATCAAAACCATGAACTTCCCCTCTGAACTGCAATATTCCAAAAGCCACGAGTGGCTTCGCATGGAGGACGGCGTGGCCGTCGTCGGCATTTCTGACTATGCCCAGCACTCCCTGGGCGACGTGGTGTTCATAAACCTCCCCCAGGAGGGGGACGAGGCCCAGGCTGGAGAGCCCTTCGGGGACATCGAATCCGTCAAGGCGGTCAGCGACCTGGTAAGCCCCGTGTCCGGCGTGGTGTGCGCCGTGAACGAGGCGCTTCTGGACAGCCCGGAGCTGGTGAACCAGGATCCCTATGACGCATGGCTCATCAAGGTGGAGAGCGTAAGCGATACGGAGGAGCTGCTGGGCGCGGAGGAATACGAGAGCTTCTGCGCCGAATGTGAGGAGGCCGAGGGCTGATATGAGCTATGTGCCCTCAACCGGCGCACAGCGCCGGGAAATGCTGGAAGCCCTTGGGATGAGCGACTGGCGGGAGCTGTACCGGGACGTGCCGGCGGAAATGCTCCTGACCGAGCCGCTGGACATCCCGGAGGGGATGGGAGAGCTGGAGGTACGCCGGGCCGTCTCCGCCATGGCCGCGAAGAACACCCGGTTTGACACCATCCTCCGGGGAGCTGGGGCCTATGACCACTATATCCCCAGCATTGTCCGCTCCGTCACGTCCAAGGAGGAGTTTCTCACCGCCTACACCCCTTATCAGGCGGAGATGAGCCAGGGCGTTTTACAGTCCATTTTCGAGTATCAGACCATGATTTGCCAGCTCACCGGCATGGAGGTCTCCAACGCCTCTGTGTACGACGGGGCCACCGCCGCGGCGGAGGCCGCCGCCATGTGCCGGGACAGAAAGCGCCGCGTCACCCTGATTTCCGCCGCCGCCCACCCGGACACCATAAACACCGTGCGTACCTATTGCTATGGGGCCGGAGAGGAGCTGCGCATCGTCCCCGCGAAGGAAGGGAAGACCGACCCGGAAGCCCTGGCGGAAATGCTCACGGCGGACGTGGCCAGCTTCTACGTCCAGCAGCCCAATTTCTTCGGCCTTTTGGAGGATGCCGAGGATCTAGGCCAGCTCGTCCACCAGGCTGGGGCCAAGTGCGTCATGGGGTGTGACCCCAGCACCCGGGGCGGTTTAAAGACCCCGGCGGAGCCGGGGGCGG
>JAJBVW010000218.1 GCA_020866945.1 Oscillospiraceae bacterium | reverse complement strand
TGAGGCACCAGTGCGTCTATGTCTATCATCACGACTTCCCGCCGCGCATCCTTTTTCCAGTTCTCCATGTTTTACACCCCCTCCTTCTATTTTACCACTTCTTTCGCTAAGGGGAATGCTTTTTTTTTTGACAAACTGTGCAGGAGCGCCGGTTAAAAACCGGCGCTCCTGCCGCATATTATTCCGCCAACAGCCCGCATTCGACCAGGAATTCGCGGGCAACATCGTCTGTGCTGCGGCCCAGGACATCCACCTGGTAGGTCATATTCATCATATCATCGCTGGAAATCATGCCGGCCAGCTCGTTCAGAATATCCTCCAGCGGCGCGTCGGCAAAACGGGTCAGTGTGTCCTCACGAATGAGGAAGGCGCCGTTATATTCCGGGAAGAAGGACAAATCATCCTCCAATATCACAAGATTGGCCTTCTTGTTGAGGCCGTCCGTGGCGTAGACCTCGGTTACCTCAAAGCTACCGCTCTCTATGGCGGTGTATTTCAGGCTGACGTCCACGGATACCGCGTCCTTGAAGGTCAGGCCGTAATACTCGGTGAACGGCCCGTATTTCATGCTGCCCTCCTGCGTGAAGAACTCGTGCTCCGCGCCGAAGGTCAGCTCTCCCGCCACGGGAACCAGGTCGCTTATGGTCTCCAGACCGTATTGCTCCGCGACCTCCTGCGTTACGGCGATGGCATAGGTGTTGTCAAGGCCCACCTGCGCCAGCAGGCGGATGCCATATTCCTCTCCGGCCACCAGATTGGCATAATCATAGAGAGTCATGCCCTCCGGCACATCCGTGGGATCCAAGCCCAGGAAGGTGGTCAGAAGCGTGCCGTCATAAGAAAACATGAGGTCACAGCTGTGATCGTCGCCAATGAGCGACTTAAAGCTGTTTACCTGGGACATCTCATCCAGGATGGTCACAGTTATATCGCTCTGATCCTCGATGAGATACTTTGCCATGCGGTTCATGATTTGCATTTCGGAGTAATTGCCGTCATATATCAGCAGCTCATCGCTGTCAGCAGAGCTGATTCCATAGGGAATGAGAACCGCCAGGCAGACGAGGAGCACCGCCAGGGTCGGGAGCCAGCGTCTTTTAGCTGAGCCTTTGTTTTTCCGAAAGCTGTTTTCAAGGAGGCCCATGAGCAGGTCTGCGATTATGGCGATAGCCATCAGCGCGCCTGTGCCGGCGAGAACCAGAGTCATATCCTGTATGCGGATGCCCCGGTTGATAATACTGCCCAGTCCGCCGCCGCCCACAAAAGCAGCGAATACGGCCGTGCCAATGGCGTTCACCACCGCGATGCGGATACCTGTAAACACGGTTGGAAACGCCAGGGGAAGCTCGATAAACAGCGTTCTATACGCCTTGCTCATCCCCATGCCGCGGGCAGCCTCTTTGACGCCCGGATCCACCTCCTCCAGTCCCAGGCAGGTATTGCGCACAATGGGGAGAAGGGAGTAGAGCGTAATGCCGGTGATGACCGTTGCCTTGCCCGCGCCCACAAAAACCATGATAATGCCCAGCAGCGCCAGGGCGGGAATCGTTTGCAGCAAATCCACGAGCTTCAAGATAAAGCCCCGTATCTTGGGAAACAGATAGGCCAGAAGCCCCAGCGGCAGCCCTACGGCAACCGACAGCAGGCTGGAGGAAAACACGATGTAAAGGTGCTCCAGAATCAGACTGACGCTCATTTGGTCACCCCCTTGCGCAGACCGCGGGGCGTGACCTTTTTCTGCAGCAGGTCAATCAGCGCCCCGAACAGGATGGCCAGCAGCGCCGCCGGGATTGCTCCCAGAAGAATCAGCGTATTATTATTGGAGGCAGTGCCCTGATAGATGAAATCACCCAAGCCGCCCAGGCCGATCATGGAGGCCAGAACCGTCCAGGAAACGGTATATATCGTGGACATCCGCAGCCCGGCAATAATCGTAGGCATGGCCAGCGGCAGCTCCACTCGAAGGATGGACTGCATGGCGGACATACCGCAGCCCTTGGCGGCCTCAACATATTTGGGGTCTATGCTGAGAAGCCCGGCATAGGTGTTTTTCAGCACAGGGAACAGCGCATAGATGGATAAGGCGATAATGACCGTTGCGGGCACCATGCCGAGCCACAGGAACAAAATGCCAATGAACACCAGCCCGGGAATGGTCTGGAACACGGAAATGACTGGCATGATTACACCGGCCCACCGCGGTATCCGGGAAAGGGCCACGCCCAGCACAAGCCCCAAAACGAAGCCGATGGCAACGCATATAACAACATAAATGGTATGGGTGACGATTGCGTTCAGCAGCATAGAGCCGTAGGTAGAAATAAGCTCCTTCATCATGTATTTTCCCACAGATTCTCGGCCACGGACTTGGCAATGCTGGTCTTGGTCACAATTCCGGCAATGGTTTCGTCCTCTCGCAGCACCACCACATAGCTCTCGCCGGCATCCAGCAGGTAATCGAAGCACTCCCTTGCGTCATCGCCCAGGTGAACGGTGCGGGTGGTGTTGCGGATAATCGGGTCAATGCTCCCCAAATCACGGCCCCATTTCCGAATATCACCGATAGAGACAGTGCCGACGTAGTGGCCGTCGTCATCCGAGATGATAAGGGTATCCACATTATAGCGGGCCATACGCTCCGCGCATTCCCTGACGCCACGGCCCTTGCGCATGGTTCGGATATTCGTGCGCATATAGTCCTCTACCCTGGAGGGCGTGGCCGCCCCGGCAGCGTGCTTGCCAAGGAAGCTCTGTACCCGCTCTGTCGCCGGATGCTCCAGCATTTCCTCCGGCGTTGCCATTTGGACGATTTGGCCCTCATCCATGAAAAATATCTTGTCGGCCATTTTCAGCGCCTCGTCCATGTCGTGCGTGACGAATACGAAGGTCTTATTCAGCTTCCTCTGTAAGCTTTTCACCTCGTCCTGCAGCACCTCACGGGTCTGCGGGTCAAGAGCGCCGAACGGCTCATCCATCAGCACAATAGGCGGCGAGGCGGCCAGCGCCCGCAGAACGCCAATGCGCTGCTGCTGCCCGCCGGAAAGCTGATTGGGATATTTGTCCGCGTATTCCTCCATGTTGACCATTTTCAGCATCTCGGATACAATCCTGGCGCAATCCTCTTTGCTGTATTTCAGAAGCTTCGGGACAACGCATATATTCTGGGCCACGGTCATATTGGGAAACAGCCCGATCTGCTGGATAACATATCCGATATGCCGGCGCAGGTCATCCTTGTCCGTCTCCCGAATGTCCTTGCCATCTATGTAAACCGTGCCGCTGTCCGGCTCGATGAGCCGATTGATGGTTTTCAGCGTGGTCGTCTTGCCGCAGCCGGATGGGCCGATGAGGACAATGAATTCCCCATCCTGAATGGTGAAGCTCAGATCCTTCAAAATCTGCGATTTTCCATAGCTTTTACAGACGTTCCTAAATTCAATCATACGATTCCTCCTTCGCAGATATGATGCTTTGTGCGGTTGCAACAGCGGCCGGGGAGCCAACGATAAGCAGCACATCGCCGCCGTACAGCTCGGCATAGGGGCCGGGAGAAACAATGACGTTTTTCCCCCGCCGAATGCCGATGATAGTAGCGCCTGTGTTCTGCCAGAAATTCAGACTGCCAATGCTCTTTCCGATGACAGGCGAGTCAGCGGGAATCGGCACCTCATAATTCGGAAGCGGGTCATGTGCGGCGGCGTAAGTCTCCCTGGCTCTGAGCAGGGAGGTCACTGTATCCGATATGCGTTCGTTCAGCGACTGGTACTCCGCCAGAAGCCCCTGCAGCTGGTTCCGCAGCTTATATACATCGCTGGTCTCAGAAAGGTTCGCGATAAAACGCCTGGCATTGTCGGCAGAGATAATCCTGACGCCGGTCTGGTGCTTAATCTCCACCACCTTCATATCCGCCAGCAGATGAAGCGACCGCCGGATGGTTTCCGGTGAAACGCTGTATTCCGACGCCATGACGGATCGGCCATAGATAAGGCTCCCCTCCTGCAAATCACCGCGGGCAATCCGCGCGGCAATATCCGACGCAATCTGCATATATTGCGGGGATGCGGCTGTGCGCATATGAAATCCATCTCCCAACATAATCAATGTATGACATCTGTATCTTTATTATAAACTAACAAC
>JAJBVW010000173.1 GCA_020866945.1 Oscillospiraceae bacterium | reverse complement strand
AATTCGTAAAAATATTGTTTTTACTATATTTATGATTATTCAGGTGGGTTTGAGAGATAAGAAGTTGTTTTAGATGTAATTATTTTTACAAGATATGGTATGTAAAGTTTACAGATAGGGGCAAATACGGGAAGTTTCTTTAATTATCCTAATGCCCATATGAAAAAATTTTCAATATGTGAAGAAAGTAATTATAAAAAATGTCTACCATTGTGGCGATTTCTATGTTAATATAAAGTTGTCAGAAATAAAGCATGAGGTGTCATGAACTATGGTGAAACTGTATATCGACGGGCGGGAAATAGAAGCCGTTGAGGGGCAGTCCGTGTTGGACGCGGCCCTGGCTGCGGACATCTATATCCCTCATCTGTGTTCCCATCCTGATTTGCCGGTGCAGTCCAACTGCAAGCTGTGCGTGGTGAATGTGGAAGGGAAGGAAGGCGCCGTTTGCTCCTGCGAGCTGAAAGTGCAGGAGGGGATGCGCGTCACGACCAAGAGCGACGATCTGATGCACCGCCGCCGGGTGGCCATGGAGCTTATGCTGGCCGGCCATCCCCATGACTGCACCGGCTGCAAGCGGTTCGGCAAGTGCGAGCTGCAAACTCTGATGCAGTATCTGAGCGTGGTTCACGCCCGGATGCATCACGTTATCAAAAACTGCAACAACATCAACACCGTGAACCCCATCGTCAGCCGTGAGATGGAGCGCTGCATCCAGTGCGGCCGCTGCGTGCGGGCCTGCCGGGATCTGCGGGAGGTCGGCATTTTGCAGTACAACAAGAAAAACGGCGAGGTCTACATCGGCACGGAGGGGGACGTTCCCCTGGCGGAGGCGGGCTGCCGCTTCTGCTCCGCCTGCGTGGCCGTATGCCCCACCGGCGCCCTGACCGATATGCCGGGTCTGTTCCGGGAGGACGTACCCGCCGAGCAGAGCATTGTCCCCTGCCAGGTGGAATGCCCCGCCCACATCGACATCCCCGCCTATATCCGGGCGGTGAAGGAAGGCCGCTATACCGACGCGGTGGGCATCATCCGGGAGAAGGTCACGTTCCCCCACACCCTTGGCTACATCTGCAACCACCTGTGCGAGACCGGGTGCAAGCACAAGGCCCTGGGTGAGCCGCTTGCCATCCGGGATCTGAAGCGCTTCGCCGTGGAAAACGACAAGGATCAGACCTGGAAGACCAAGGGCTTCCACAAGCCCCGCACGGGCAAGAAGGTCGCTGTGATCGGCGGCGGCCCCTGCGGCATGACCGCCGCCTATTACCTCAACAAGCTGGGCCACGACGTGAAGGTCTTTGAAAAGCGCCCCCAGCTCGGCGGCCCCATGACCAGCGGCATGCCCTCCTATCGTCTGCCCCTGGAGGCGGTGCAGGAGGAGCTTCAGTACATCGTGGACTCCGGCGTGGACTATGAGTGCAACCGGGAGATCTCCGACGTGGCGGCCCTGAAAAAGGACTACGACGCGGTGCTGATCGCCGCCGGTGTGTCCAAGGGCAAGAAGCTGCCCATCCCCGGCTCCGACTTCAAGCAGGTCTACTGCGCCATCGACATCCTGGCGGAGATTCACGCCGGGGAGAGCATGGAGAAGCTCGGCAAGACCGTCTGCATCATCGGCGCCGGCTCCGTGGGCTATGACTGCGCCCGTACCCTTGTCCGCAAGGGCCTCACCGTGAACCTCGCCTGCCTCGAAAAGGGCGACAAGATCCTCGCCGACGAAGAGGATCAGGTGCAGGGCCGTGAGGAGGGTATCATCTCCTTCCCTGGCCGCTCCTTCGAGGCCATCGAGGGCACGCCCGACCAGGTCACCGGCCTGCGGGTACATACCGTTATCTCTTCCACCTACGACAAGGCCACGGGCCGCGTCACCGAGGTGGCGGAGGAGGGCAGCCAGATGGTCATCCCCTGCGACTCCGTCATCTTCGCCACCGGCCAGCGCCCTGGCCTGGACGACTTTGAAAACTTCGGCATCGACCTGTCCCGCGGCTTCCCCATCAACCCCGCGAACGGCAAGCCCGAGCATATCACCAGCCTGGACGGCGTGTTCGCCGCCGGCGACGTTATCACCGGCATCAGCTTCGTCATCAAGGCCATCGCGCAGGCGCGTGAGGTCGTGCCCATCGTTGACCAGTATCTTGGCGGCGACGGCCAGATTGACGAGACATTGGTGGAGCGCACCCTGAACCCCGCCATCGGCAAGGTGGAGGACTTCGCCAAGCTGCCCCGCGTGGAAATGGATCTGCTCACTCCGGAGGAGCGCCTCGCGAACCCGGATCAGTCCGTCTTCACCACCTATACCTGCCAGCAGGCCGGCTGCGAGGCCCAGCGCTGTCTCCAGTGCGATTTGCGCCGTGAGATCAAGCAAAACCGCCTGTGGACTGAGTATTCCATCAAATAAGGAGGCCGGGAGAAATGTATCAAGAAGAAAATTCCTATACCATCCCCTCCAGGGACACCCTTCAGCCGGGTATGTGCCCTGTGAAGTGGGCGCTGGACATCGCCAAGAACACCCGCGAGGGTTCGGACGGCAAAAACGTCATGGGCCGGGACGGCATGACCCAGCTCACGCAGATTTTGACCGATTTGACCACCGGCAACGCGGAGGACGACGACCTGGAGCTGGTGCGTGAGATCTGCAACGTAATCATCACCACCCCCGGCTGCGAAATCTCTGCCGAGGCCGCGGGCAACATCCTCTGGAGCCTGGAGAACAACACAATCGAGTGGAACAACCACCGGCGCAAGCGCTGCGCTACCCAGGAGTGCTACCAGAGCGCCACCCCCGCCGCCGGCCCCGCCGAGGGCCGTCAGCGCCGCCGCCGCAGAGGCGCCAGCGCCGCAACGGAGGAATAAAAACCAAACAACAATCGCGGGAGACGAAAGCCGTCTCCCGCGATTTTTGCTGTGTTTTATTTTACCCTGCGTCGTCTGTGTCGTAGCTGTCCAGCACCTCGAGGAGCTGGTCTACCATCTCCTCGTCGGAGAGGCGGAATTTTATCTCCACCCGGCGGCTGGCGTCCGCGTCCACGGTGCCGTCGCTGGCGTAGATGGGGCTGCTCCAGGAGCGTCCGCTGACGGAGACCAGCTCCCGCACCACGCTGAGCATATCGGAGGAGAAGATGGCCTGGTCGTCGTCCAGGCAGTAGGCGGCCACGGAGGCGGCCCGCTCCTGGCTCAGCTCAAGGTTATAGATATAGGAGCCGGAGGTATCCGTGTGGCCCTCGATGATGATTTCGGAGATATAGTCGATATACTCGTCGGACAGCACCACGTTGAAATAGGCGGGCAGGAAGGCGGCCAGGGTCGCCTTTCCCTCGTCGCTCAGCTCCGAGCTGTTATAGTCGAACAGAACGCTGGAATCCAGGGTGATGGCCCCGGTCTGAGAATCCACAGAGAGGCTCAAATCGGTGTTTGCAAAGGCGCTGGAGAGGGCGGCGATGATTTCCTTTTTCACGCCGATGATTTCCTCCAGCTGGGCCTGCTGGCTCGCGAGGGCGGCCTCCTGGTCCTGAATCTGGGTCTCCTTGGCTTCCAGCTCCTCCTGCTGCTGGGCCAGAAGGAGCAGCGCGTCCTCCAGCTCCAGCTCCCGGGCGTTCAGTTCCTCCTGGGCCGCGTCCAGCTCCGCCTGCTGTTCATCCAGCTGGGCCTGCTGCTCGTCCAAAAGGGCCTGCTGAGCCTCGGTCAGGTCGATATAGCCCAGCTTTTCGGAGATTTCCTCCTCCAGCTCGGCCTCCCGCTGCTGAAGCTCCAGCTCGCTTGCGTCATAGGAGTTTTTCACCTGCATCAGAACGAACAGCGTGCCGCAGATGATGAGGATGAACATCAGCAGCACTCCGGCCATCATGTCGGAATAGGACTGCCAGTAGGATACCTCCTGAAACTCCGTTGGCTTTCGGTTTCGTCTTGCCATAGGTACCTCCTCACCTGTCGATCCGGCGTTCCAGGTCGGCGTTAAAGCGGGACAGGCTCCTCTGCGTGTCGGACACGGCCTTCAAAAGCAGCTTCAGCTCCGTGTCGATGGTTTTGGCGGAGGCCTTGATGTCCCCGTCCAGGGAGTTGACGGTCTTGGGCATGGCCCGGAGGGACTGGGTCACGCTGGTCACGACGGAGGCGGTGTGATTCAGGCTTTCGTTCAGGCGGGCCAGGCTGTCGTCCAGCTGGGCCAGGCTGTCGCTGACGCTGCGGGACATGACCCCG
>JAJBVW010000128.1 GCA_020866945.1 Oscillospiraceae bacterium | reverse complement strand
CTTGACCCTGTTTTTGGGCAAATTGCCTCTTGACAAAGGTCATTACATATCAGAGCATTTATTCCTTTGAGGAGGAGAAAACTATGAGCTATGAGTATTACCATATCCCGCCCCAGCAACTGGGCGAAGGCGCAAGCCTGCCCCTGGTAAAGCTGGGGGATTCCGGCGAGGTGTTTTATGAGCTGGCAAGCCTGATGTGCCGGGAGATCCGGGAGAACAACGCCGCGAACCGCCGCACGTTGATGATATGCCCGGTGGGGCCGGTGGGACAGTACCCCATCTTCGTCCGCCTGGTAAATCAGGAGCGGCTGTCCCTGAAAAACGTGTGTTTTTTCAACATGGACGAGTACCTGACCGACGAGGACGAGTGGATAGCGGAGGACAGCCCTCTCTCCTTCCGTGGCTTTATGAATCGGCAGGTCTACACCAGAATCGACCCGGCCCTGGTCATGCCCCCGGAGCAGCGGATATTCCCCGACCCCAAGGCCCCAGGCCGTCTGAGCGCTCTTCTGGAGGAACTGGGCGGCGCGGATCTGTGCGTGGGCGGCATTGGCATCACCGGCCACCTGGCCTTTAACGAGCCGCAGCCGGAGCTGACGGCGGAGGCTTTCGCCGCCCTGACCACGCGGGTGCTGGACATTGCCCCGGAGACCCGCGCCACCAACGCGGCGGGCGATCTGGGGGGCGCGCTGGAGGCCATGCCCCGCCGGGCCGTCACCATCGGCATGAAGGAGATACTCTCCGCGAAAAAGCTCCGTCTGGCCGTGTTCCGGGACTGGCACCGGGCCGTCTGCCGCCGGGCTGCCTATGGCGACGTTACCTCCGATTTCCCGGCCACCCTGGCCCAGACCCATCCCGACGCGGTGCTGTATGTGAACGCCACCGCCGCCCAGGCTCCGTTCTAACATGGGCGTTATGCGTATTTCCGGGGGCCGGGTGCTGACAGCCCAGGGCTTTTGCCAGGCGGATATTCTGGTGGAAAACGGAAAAATCGCCGCCCTGGAGCCGTCCATGGGAAAGCCCGGCGGCATAGACGCGGACGGACTGACCATCCTCCCCGGCTTTATCGACCTGCACACCCACGGCGGCCACGGTCACGACGTGAACGCCTCCACCCCGGCGGATCTGGCGGATGTGGCATACTTCTTCGCCTCCCAGGGCGTCACCGCCTGGAACGCCTCGGTGCTGACCGATACCCAGGATCAGACCCTCTGGTGTATCCGGCAGATTCGTCAGGCTATGCGCAATGCAGACGGCGCGGCCCTGATGGGCGTTCATCTGGAAGGGCCGTGCCTGTCCCAGGAATACCGGGGCAGTATGCCGGAGCATCTCCTGCTGAAGAAGGCGGAGCCGTCCCTGTTCCGGCTGTATCAGCAGGCGGCGGAGGGGCATATCACCTATGTCACCCTGTCCCCGGAGGTAGAGGGCGCGGCAGACCTTATCCCGGCCCTGCGGGACATGGGCATTCAGGTGTCCATCGGCCACAGCGGCGCAACCTATGACCAGGCCATGGCCTGTATTCGCACCGGAGCGGCGGCAGGTACCCATGTGGGAAACGCCATGCGCCTGTTCCACCAGCACGAGCCTGCCATCTGGGGGGCCATTATGGAGTCCGACGCCTACTGCGAGACCATTTGTGATGGCCGCCATCTGCATTATGGTTCGGTGCGGCTGTATCTTAAAATCAAGGGCCTGCGCCGCGTTATCGCCATCACGGACAGCATTATGGCCGCCGGACTGCCGGACGGGAACTATAAGCTGGGCGTCAACGACGTGATGGTGGAGCAGGGCGACGCCAAGCTTTACGACGGCACACGGGCAGGCAGCACCCTGACCATGGTGCAGGCGCTGAAAAACTTCATTTCCCACGCCGGTCTCACCCTGGAGGAGGCGTCTCTTGTCATCAGCGCCAACGCCGCGGATATGATGGGCTGGAACAAGGGCCGCATCGCCCCCGGACGGGACGCCGACCTGGTGCTGCTGACCCCGGAGCTGACGGTGCAGCGCACCATCGTCGCAGGGAAAACTGTATATCAAGCACATTAACAAACTGAGAAGGGAGACATATATTTATGCCGCTGATTCCTCTGCGTCCCGTGCTGGACGCCGCCGTTGCGAACGGCTATGCCCAGGGGGCGTTCAATGTAAACGCCGTGGCCCAGGCTGAGGCCGTCATTCAAATACACGAGCTGTTCCGTTCTCCCGCCATTTTGCAGGGGGCCGACCTTGCCAACGCCTTTATGGGCGGCGCGGTGGATTTTGCCAAAGGCACCCTGGAGGACAAGAAGCGCGGGGCGAAAAACATTGCCGCCGCCGTGCGGCGCTTCGCGGAAAGCAGCCCTATCCCCGTGGTGCTGCATCTGGATCACGGGAAGGACTTCGAATCCTGCGCCGCCGCCATTGAGGGGGGCTATACCTCTGTGATGATCGACGGCTCCTCCCTCCCCTTTGAGGAAAATGTGGAGCTGACCCGCGCCGTGGTGCAGTACGCCCACGCAAGAGGCGTCAGCGTGGAGGGTGAGCTTGGCGTTCTGGCTGGTGTGGAGGATCATGTCTTTGCCGCCGGTTCCACCTATACGAATCCCCTTTCCGCCATTGAGTTTTTCCGGAAAACCGGCGTGGACGCCCTGGCCATCAGCTACGGCACCATGCACGGGGCCAACAAGGGCAAGGACGTGAAGCTGCGCCGGGAGATCCCCACCGCCATCCGGGAGTGCATGAACCACGCGGGCATCAGGGGGGCGCTGGTGAGCCACGGCTCCTCCACCGTGCCGCAATACATCGTAAATGAAATTAACGCCCTGGGGGGCCAGGTGACAAACGCCCACGGCATCTCCAGGGACGAGCTGAAGGCCGCCATCGGCTGCGGCATCAGCAAGATAAACGTGGACACCGACATTCGTCTGGCTGTTACCCGCAACCTGCGGGAGCTGTTTGAAGGCCGCCCGGACTTGAAGCAGGATGAGCGCATCGGCGGCATATGGACGCTGCTGGATCAGCGGCGGGACGCCTTCGACCCCCGCGTGTTCCTGCCGCCGGTGATGGACACGCTGATGTACGGCACGGGCGACGACGGCACCGTGGCCCTTGTCACCGACGCCATGCGCCGGGGCGTCCGGGAGGTCGTGGGAACCCTGATCGTGGAGTTCGGCAGCGTGGGCCGCGCCCCCCTGGTGGAGCAGGTCTCTTTGGAGGAAATGGCCCGGCGCTACGCCGCGGGGGAGGTGTGACCGTGGACGGCATCACCCTGACCTACACCGACCGAAAGGGAGTTCTGGCCCCCGGCGCGCTGGAAACCATGATGGAAGACAGCGCCGGTCTTTTGAAGCGTGTGATTGACGGCGAAGAGGAATACCAGGACTATCTTGGCTGGTTCCGGGTGGACGACACCGCCGGGGAGGAACGGCTTGATTTTCTTCTGGAGCAGGCCCGGCGGGTTCGCGCCGACGGGGACGCCTTTGTGGTCATTGGCATCGGCGGCTCCAACCAGTCCTCCCGCGCCGCCATCAAGGCCCTGCGGCCCAAGGGCGGCCCGGCGATCCTGTGGGCGGGCAACACCATTTCCGCCTGTGAGACCGCCCGCCTGCTGGAGGAGCTGGACGGGTACAAGTCCGTATACATCGACTGCATTGCCAAAAACTTTGAGACCCTGGAGCCGGGTATCGCCTTCCGGGTTCTGCGTCAATATCTGGAACGGCGCTATGGCGCGGAAAACGCCGCCGGGCGTATTTTCGCCACCGGCACCCCGGACAGCACCCTGCACCAGCTCTGCCGGGACAACAGCTATACCTTCCTGACCTTCCCGGAACGTGTGGGCGGACGGTTTTCCGTCATCAGCGACGTGGGGCTGTTCCCCATGGCTGTGGCTGGCATCGACATCCTCGCCCTGGTGGGCGGTATGCGCTCCATGCGGGACAGGCTCTGGCACGAGAGCGCGGGGGAAAATATCGCCCTGCAATACGCCTGCCTGCGGAAGCTGCTGCTGGACAGGGGCTATCACCTGGAAATGCTCAGCTATTTCGAGCCGAGGCTGGACTATTTCGCCAAGTGGTGGATACAGATCTTTGCGGAGAGCGAGGGCAAAAACAACACTGCCCTCTACCCTGTCGCCGCCTCTAACTCGGAGGATCTTCACGCCACCGGCCAATTCGTCCAGCAGGGCAGCCCCATTCTCTTTGAGACCTTCCTGGAGGTGCGAAACCAGGACGCCAGCGTCGTTATGCCCCGCGAGGAGAAAAAGGACTACTTCGACTACTTAGAGGGCATGGATTT
>JAJBVW010000158.1 GCA_020866945.1 Oscillospiraceae bacterium | reverse complement strand
ACCCTTTACTTCTGTTGTTAGCGCACCTGCCTCTTCACCGGTGGGTCCGGTGTGCGAGTCCCTGATGGTCCACCAATTTTATAGGGGAATAGCTCAGTTGGTAGAGCGACGGTCTCCAAAACCGTAGGCCGAGGGTTCGAAGCCTTCTTCCCCTGCCAGTAAAAAAGCCTGTAATCTTATGGTTACAGGCTTTTTTCGTATTTTTGATTCTTTGTTATATGAAGTGTAGTGTGAAGCCTATGAAAAGATGAATCTTTTGAAAACAAATGCCAAGTTTTATTGACATATGCAGAGCAGGCTTTTAAAATATATTCAAAATAAAAATTGAAGGAGTTTATGTTTGTATGGGAAAGGTCATAGGGATTGATCTTGGTACCACCAATAGCTGTGTGGCAGTGGTGGAGGGAGGACGTCCTGTTATTATCCCTAACGATAAGGGGGAGCGCACTACGCCAAGTGTGGTTGCGTTTACGCAGGATGGGGAACGGCTTGTTGGCGCACCGGCCCGGCGGCAGGCGGCGATGAATGCCAGTCGTACTATTTCCTCTGTGAAACGGCATATGGGCACGGATTGGCGTGCCCGCATTGATGGAAAGAGCTATACGGCGCAGGAAATCAGCGCTATGATACTTCGAAAGCTTCGTCAGGATGCAGAGGCATATCTTGGTCAGCCTGTGACTGACGCGGTTATCACTGTTCCTGCTTATTTCAATGACATCCAGCGCCAGGCTACTAAGGATGCGGGACGCATTGCAGGGCTTAATGTGGAGCGTATTATCAACGAGCCTACCAGTGCAGCCCTGGCCTATGGCCTTGATAATGGTCAGGCTCAGAAAATCATGGTTTATGACCTGGGCGGCGGTACCTTTGATGTGTCCATCATTGAGATAGGAGACGGTGTTATTGAGGTGTTGGCCACGGCGGGCAATAACCGACTGGGTGGAGATGATTTCGACCAGCGGCTCGCAGAGCACATTGTGGCCCAGTTCAAGCGCGAAAACCATATCGACCTGTCCAGAGATCCCTCCGCCATGACCCGCGTTAGGGAGGCGGCAGAGCAGGCGAAAAAGGAGCTTTCCGCCTCGGACAGCACGGTGATTAACCTTCCTTATATCGCCCAGGGTAAGGACGGCCCCGTTCATCTTGAAATGCCTCTGACACGGGCGGCGTTCACTGGGCTTATCCAGGATTTGATAGATGCGACAGCCGGACCGGTGCAGAGCGCACTCAGCGATGCAGGTTTGTCGGCGCGTGATTTGAGCCGGGTGCTGCTTGTTGGCGGCTCCACACGTATCCCTGCTGTGCAGCAGAAGGTGCGCAGTCTTACAGGGATTGAACCAAGCCGCAGCATAAACCCGGACGAATGCGTGGCGCAGGGCGCGGCGGTGCAGGGGGATATACTTTCCGGTGGTTCCATGACGCTGGCGGGTTCCAATTCAGACAGCATAGATGGCAGCGCGGGCGGCGGCATTCTGCTGCTGGATGTGACGCCGCTCAGCCTCTCCATAGAGACCGTCGGCGGCGTAGCCACCCGCTTGGTGGAGCGAAATACAACTCTTCCTACCCGGTATTCTCAGATATTCACTACCGCTGCCGCCTACCAGCCCAGCGTGGATATTCATGTTTTGCAAGGCGAAAGGCCCATGGCCAAGGACAACAAAACCATCGGCCGCTTTACTCTTCGGGGCATTAAAAGAGCCATGGCCGGTGTGCCACAAATAGAGGTCACATTTGACATCGACACCAATGGAATATTGAAGGTATCCGCCAAGGATTTGGATACCGGCAAGGCCCAGTCTATCACCATCACCGCGAATGAAAAAATGTCCGAAGCGGAGATACAGCAGGCCATTCGTGATGCGGAACAATATGCTGCGCAGGATGGCGTGCGCCGTTCGGCTGTGGATGTAAATAACGAAGCCCAGCGCCTTCTCATGCAGGCAGAGCGAGCTTTGGGCGCGGTCGGCAAGCAGATAGACAAGGAGGAGAAAAAACGCGTGAAGGGCGATATTTCCGCTCTGCGCAAGACCATGGGAAAGCGTGCAGACAAGATGACCGAGGCGGATATTGCCGCCATTCAGGCTGCCATGGCTCAGCTCCAGTCCTCCGCTGCTCACGTGATGGAGATGTCCGGCGAGAATGGGCAGTCGTAAAAAATACTAATTTTGTATCGAAAAAAAGGACACGCTGTTTGTGGCAGCGTGTCCTTGCGGTTATTGTTTTAAATCTTAGAAAACATCCTCGACAGTCTCAGAGCCGTTTGTGTCCCGATAGGTGTATACAGTGAAACCGTCATAGTACCATTCGCCATCCTCACCGTCGCCAATGCAGCTGGAGGAATAGCTCTTGCTGTTTGGCTGGCCGATGGCGGAGGCAAGACTACTGGCGCTGCTGCCAATATATGCGGCGGCATCGGAGGCCGTGGGCTTTGACGAGGTAGAGGTATCAGCGGGGGCTTCCGTTGCTGCTGGAGCCTCCGTGGGGGCAGGGGTGCTGGTGGCAGCAGGTGCCTCTGTGGCCGCGACAGTGGTGGAGGTTGAGGTCGTTGCAGCGGCAGTGGGCGCGGATGTAGTGACAGATGCGGCTGTGGGTTCAGTGTCTTCGACTTCCGCTTCGTCTTCTGCTTCTTCGACAGTTTCCTCTTCTTCCTCGATCTCCTCGGCAGGGGTTGCTTCCGGCTCCTCAGTTGCCTCGGGTTCCTCCGTCTCTTCCGGCTCCTCCGTCTCAGCCACTACGAAAATCTCCGAAACCTCCTGAACCTCAGAGGAGCTTCCGCCGCAGGCGGCCAGAGAGAAAATCAGAAGCAAGGACAGAAACAGGGATAAAATGCGTTTTGTGCTCATAATGATATGTCTCCTATTTGTGTAATAATTGTAGATTTCTAAATTTATTTAGGAGTAAATTGAAATGGATTGACTGCACACAAGCTGCCCGCCGCAGGTATATAGAATTGTGACGGTGCCGTCCAGTGCCTCCGTGGGAATATACGCGGAAAAGGGGTTTTCGCCGGTTCCGGCAGGGGTAGCTTCGTAGATAACGCCGCCTGTCTGGATATAGATGATGGAATCGTCATCCAGTCCGTCTGTCTCCAGATTGCCGGAGAGAAGCGTATAATCACTCAGGCTGTCGCTTTCCGATACAGAAAGAGTCACATCTGTGAAGCAGGTGAGCAGGGTGTCGCTGTCTATGTCTCGCTCCGGGGCGGGAAAGACGGCAGGAAGAGTGTTCAGCCAGTCCAGATTGCGCTCCACAAGCTCGATAACGACCGTGTCGGCGGATTCAGACGCAATCATTGTCAGTTCATAGGGGGTAATTCGGCTGAAGCAGGCACTTCCGAAGCCCTCTGCCATGAAGCTGTGCAGAGCGTTTCCAAAGGAATCCCGGAACATCAGAAGGCTTCTGGATTTTTCCTCATTGACGGTTCGAATCATGTTATCCTCGCTGCTGCGGATGGCGTTCACGTAGGTGAAGCTAAAGTCCCGCAGATACCGCTGATTTGTGTCCAGCTCTGTGCCGGTGGGGTAGAGCATTTCATAGAGGTCTCCAATTTCCTCCTGTACTATCTCATACTCCTCAGAGAAAAAGGGGTCGAAGTCCACATTCAGCGCGCTCAGGAGCGTATCTCCTGCAAGGGCTGCGCCGCGCTGACTCCAATGAGAGTCCAGTGCGCGGTATAAAATCTCATCCTGCGCCTCGAACACGGAGAATAGCTCCACATAGTTTACATTCATCTCCGCGAGCGCTGCGAACAGATTTTCCGCGTTTCCGTCGGTTTGTGAGGCGGGATACCAGTCCGGCATATATTCCCCATACAGGCTGTTTTTGTTAGGGGCAATGGTGAACGCAAAGCTCGCGCCCTGCGATTCACAATATTCCTGTATCAGATACAGGGAGCGTGCCGCGGCCCAGACCTCCCGGTCTGTCATCAGGTTTATGCCTTCGTAATCGTCCAGTGTTTCCGCATAGAACAGCCAGCCGTCCTTTCCGAGAATCACGCTGGATTCTCCGGACTGATGGAAAACAGCCGCTGTCAGGGAGTGCTGCAAGGTGACCATCTCCTGCCGAAGGGCGAAGCGGTCACTGATATAATCGGAAAAATCATCCAGAATATCGGTGTTGAAAGAACCATCCCGATTGGTCAGACTTGGCCAGCTGGAAAGTGTTTCGTTGGCGGCAGGCTCCGCCACGCCAAAAATTAAAATACCAACAATCGGAAACAGGCACATTATCAGGAATATGCCTGCAAAAATCTTATGTTTCAAGCTGCTGCACCTCCTTAAAACTGGAAATAAATGAACGGATTAAAGGAGGTAGAGGCAAGGTTCAGAAT
>JAJBVW010000111.1 GCA_020866945.1 Oscillospiraceae bacterium | reverse complement strand
AAAAGGCAGCGTAGGAATCGGCGTCCGAAAAGGACACACGGATGATTCTGTCGTGCTTTTGTTTCAACTCCTCTGACTGAAATTCTGACACGATTTTGCCGTCCCGAATGATTGCGATACGGTCGCAGACGGCGTCTACCTCGTGGAAGATATGGGAGGACAGGAAAATCGTCTTGCCCCGCTGCTTTTCCTCTCGGATATACTCGATGAAGGTCTCCTGCATCACCGGGTCAAGGCCGGAAGTGGGTTCGTCCAGAATCAAAATATCCGGGTCGTGCATAAAGGCGGTGACGACGGCCAGCTTCCGCTTGACGCCCAGGCTCATCTTCTTTATGCTGATATGGGGATCCAGCTCAAAGCGATCCAGCAGCATTTGCAGGTATTTTTCCTTCTTTATTCCGCGCATTTTCTCCATCATGCGGAGAAACGCCGTGCCAGAAAGACCCGCCGGAAGCGTCACCTCCCCCGGCAGATACCCCACGGTGTTTTGCAGCCGGGCGCTGTTTTTCCAGCTGTCCATTTCCAGGATGGACGCGCTGCCCTCCTGGGGCTTGGAAAAGCCCATCAGGTGCCGAATGGTGGTGGTCTTACCGGCTCCGTTCGGCCCAAGGAAGCCGTAGCATTCGCCCCTGTCTATTTTGATGTTCACGTCAAATACGCCCCGGCCATGGCCGTAGTCCTTTGTCAGATGATTTACCGAGATTTCTGACATTCAAAATTCCTCCTTGACATTATCCAACAACTTGTTGTACGATGGATTATACCCGTATGAGAGGGAAACATCAACCATCAATATTTTCAGAACTGTCGGATAATACAGGGAGGAAAAAGATATGAAAAAGCAGCCAGAGGTAACAGAGCGGACGCGGCAGCGGTTTTTGGAGGCGTTCTGGTCGCTGGTCAGAGAAAAGCCCGTCGCGAAAATATCTGTCAGTGAGCTGACAAAGCGCGCGGGATATAACCGCAGCACGTTTTATGAGTATTTTTTGGACACGGACGAGCTTTTGGCCTATGTGGAGACGGGGCTGCTAGAGCAGCTAAAAGAGACGATTTTACAGGCTATGTCGGAAAAACATTCCTTGGGGGCCATGTTTCAAATTATCTTTGCGGCCATGAATGAGAAAATATACCTGCTTATGGGACCGAACGGAGATTCGGCTTTCCTGGCACGGGTGCAGTCGGAGATGCTCCCTTTTTTGGAGGCGTATGTTCCCGTCTCGAAGGACACGCCTTACTTCGACTATCTGATTTGCTTTGCAAATTCCGCGCTGTTTGGCCTGCTGCAGCACTGGAACGAAAAAGGGAAGGACATCAGTACTGAGGAAATCAGCGGACTGATGCAGGAGCTTGTTTTGAAGGGGCTGACATCCCGCGTTTTTCCACAGGTTATGATGTGATGGAATAAAGCAAGAAACAGGGCCAGGCCGCCCTTTTCGGACGGTCTGGCCCTGTTCAGGTTTTTAAAGGTTTGGTGTTTATGCCTTCCACAGGCTGTGGAGGTTGCAGTAAGCGTAGACGGCTACCACCTCGTCGCCCTCCAGGATGGGGAACACAGCCTTGGGAGGCTGGCCGGGCTTCAGCTCCTTGCGCTGGTTGCCCTGCTTGGTTTGCAGGGAGATCCACTCGATGTAATGCTCCGGCAGCATGGGATGCTCTGTAGCGCCCACGGTGACGCTGACCTTGCCGTCCGCCACCTGATAGACCGGAACGTGCTTTTCCACGGCGGCATCGGTGGTGCCGGGGATGATTTCTTTCATCTCCTCGCCGCAGCATATAATGGGTACGCCGGTCTCTTTTACCACGGCGATAATCTTGCCGCAATGTTCACAGGAATAAAATCTTTGCTCCATGTTTGTACCTCCTGAAAAAATGCAGAATTGCTGAAAGCGTTTCTTCTTCAATTTTACCTGGTGTCAGCACATTTGTCAATAAAATTCACAAAGTGGTATTGGAGGCCCTATTGTTTGTGTGTGGGGATATTTGTTATAATATGGGCATCTATGCGGGCCGGACGGGACTGTTGGTCTTTGAGGTTCTGACAGCAACAGATTAGTACATCGGCTATCATGTGTTTTTTGCAGGCGGGAACACGGGAAGTATCTTCCGGGTATATTTCACCGCCGACGGACAAATGGTGTAACTGGAGCAATTTGATAAATATTTTTCCGTCGTTGACAAAGGAAACCAAGGTGGATATACTAAGTGTACTATATAATTAGTTCAAGGTCGGCTGATAGGAGCCATTGACCAAAAATGTGATTTAGGAGAATGATTATGAGTCAGGAATGTGAATGCAACGAGAGCTGTGAGGGCTGCACGGTAGAGTGCGACCAGCGGCAGGAGCAGCCGGATCCGGCGTCCTTCTTGGAGGAGCTGAACGGAAAATCCTATGTGGGCAAGGTCATCGCAGTCATGAGCGGCAAGGGCGGCGTGGGAAAATCCATGGTAACGTCCCTGCTGGCCCTTGCGGCGGCGAAAAGCGGCAAGCGTGTGGCGATTTTGGATGCGGATGTTACCGGCCCTTCTATCCCCATGGCCTTCGGCCTGCATGAGCGGCCCGTGGGCGATGAGGCCGGGATCGTGGCCCTGGAAAGCGAGAGCGGTATCAAAATTATGAGCATTAACCTGCTTTTGCAGAACGAGACAGACCCGGTGGTCTGGCGCGGGCCTATCATTGCCGGAACGGTGAAGCAGTTCTGGACAGACGTGGTGTGGGGCGACGTAGACTATATGTTCGTGGATATGCCTCCCGGAACGGGAGATGTGCCCCTGACTGTGTTCCAGTCTCTGCCTGTGGATGGCGTGGTGGTCGTCACAACGCCTCAGGATTTGGTTTCCATGATAGTGGAAAAGGCCGTGAACATGGCGAAGATGATGAACGTGCCTGTGGTGGGCCTCGTGGAAAATATGAGCTGGTATGAGTGCCCTTGCTGCGGCCAGAAGCTGCCCATTTTCGGGGAGAGTCATGTCCAGGAGGACGCGGCCAGGTTCGGCGTTGAAAACGTGGCCTGCCTGCCCCTGAATCCCACACTGGCTGCCGCCTGCGACAAGGGTATGGTGGAAAGCGCGGATATATCCGCTCTGTGGGACTTTGCGCAAAAGCTGTAAGTTAGACAGGATCTGAATAATGCGGTCTGGCCCCGCCAGGTCTTATGCGTCTCGTTCCGGCGCAAAAGATCCGGTGGGGCAGGGCAGAATATGCTGTAAGCGCATAGAGAGAAAGGACGCTTGGAAAGCATGAGAAGATACATCGTCCAAAAGGATCTGATGGAGGAGAATATACGCCTGGTGCAGCAGGCGGCGGGTACGGCGCTGCTTTATGGGGTGCTGAAGGTGAACGGCTACGGCCTGGGCCTTGAGCCAATGGCCCGTATGCTTGCCGCACAGGGGATAGACCATTTTGCTGTAACAGAGCCGTCGGATGTGATGGCAGTCTGCGGATTCGGCCTGCCTGTGGCGGAGGTTCTGCTGATGCGCCCTGTCACCGAGCCGGAGACGCTGGACAAGCTTTTGCCTCTGCCGGTCACGTTTTCCGTCGGCAGCTCTGAGGATGCCGAGGCGCTGTCTCAGGCCGGTCAGCGGACACATATCACGCCTCATGCTCATATCCAGGTGGACACCGGTCTCGGCCGGTTTGGATTTACAGCCGGGAAGCCGGAGGTCATTTGCCGGATATATGAGCAGTATGAGGATATACACTTTACCGGTATCTATACGCATTTTACCTGCGGCGCGAACCGTCGGCTGACGGAGCGGCAGTTCCAGCGTTTTCAGGGAACTGTCAAGGGGCTGGAGCAGGCCGGGATTACCGTGGGCCTCAGGCACTGTGCAAGCTCGCCGGCCCTGTTTCATTACCCGGAGGCCCGGCTGGACGCTGTACGTATTGGCTCCGCGCTGCTGGGGCGTATTCCCGAAGGGGAGCGCTTTGGATTGAAGCCCGTCGGGGTATGCGAGGCTACTATCGACGAGGTGAAGGCCCTGCCAGCCGGCATGACGGTGGGCTACTCCGCTCTTTTCCACGCCAAGCATGACATGAAAACCGCGACTGTTTGTGTTGGCGCGGTCAACGGTGTCGGTATGGAGGTCGGCGGCGGTAAAAAAGACTTTAGCGTTAGCATTCAGGCGCTGCTCCGGCAGGCGTTGCATCTTGTCCGCCGCCGGAGTGGGCTTTGCGCCAACGTGAACGGGCATACGGCCTATGCGCTGGGCGTCGTATGTACGGAAGCGGTGATACTGGATGTGACCGGCATCGACTGCCGCCAGGGCGACCGGGTGTTGATTTCCATGAATCCCCTTTATCAGCGGCGCATGGACTGCGTATGGATAGACAGCCGCGCTGATGAGAGCGCAGAGAAAAACAGCGGGCCTGTATAATACCTTTAGGAGACTTTAAAATGGGTTATCCTCACATCACCGTGAATATAAATACTCTCCGCGAAAATGTGGAGCGCTGCGCCGAGCTTTGCCACAGTCAGGGCATAGCCCTTGCGGCGGTAACAAAATGCTTCTGCGCCGTGCCTCCCATCAGCGGGATGCTGGAGGAGAGCAGCTGCGACTGGCTTGCAGACGCCCGCATTGACAATTTACGTATTTTGAAAACGGCGAAGCCGCGGTTTCTTATTCGTGTCTCTCAGCCCTGGGAGGTGGAGGACACCGTCCGCTGGTCGGAGGCCAGCCTCCAATCGGAGGCGGAGACCATCAGGCTCCTTGGCGAAGCCGCGTCCCGCCTGGGAAAGCGGCACCAGGTCATTTTGTCCTGCGATTTGGGCGACCTGCGGGAAGGCTGTTTTTTTGAAAATAAAGCCGATATTTACGCTGCCGCAGAGGCAGTTTTGGCCCAGCCTATGCTGGAACTTGCGGGCGTGGGGATGAATCTTGGCTGCTTTGGCGGAGTGCTGCCCTGTCAGGAAAACATGGGCGGTTTGGTTGACATCGCAAACGACCTGCGTTCTCGCTATGGCGTATCGGCCCCGGTGGTCAGCAGCGGCGGCTCATCCATGATACATGACCTGCTGGCCTGCCGCGTGCCGGAGGGACTCAATCAATGCCGCATTGGGGAGCTTTGGCTCACCGGACACGACCCCGGTTTGGGCGTGGATATAGAAGGCTATCACAATGATGGGTTCCTGTTTTCCGCCCAGCTGGTCGAGGTGAAAAATAAACCATCTAAGCCAATCGGCCCCACTGGCGGCGACGCCTTCGGCATCGTGCGTAAGTGGCCGGATTTAGGCCCTATGCGCCGGGGCATCCTGGCCTGCGGCAGGCAGGACATGGAGCTGGAGGGACTTATCCCTCAGGACGGACGCATCCGCATCCTGGGCGGCAGCAGCGATTACACTCTGGTAGACCTAACGGACGCACCGGAGTACGCCGTGGGCGATATTCTGACCTTTCGATTGAATTACGCTGCGGTTATGAGGGCCTTCACCAGCCCCTATGTGGAAAAAGTGTATATATAACCGGCAAGTCATATTCGCGGATTTTGATGTAATTTGCTCCGTGGAAAATACTTGTAATTTGGCGGCAAGGCTGTTACTATATGTGGTGCGCCTTGCCGCGTTTATTATGCTCATAAGGAGAGAAAAATCTATTATGAATCTATTTCTGCCTGCGGCCATTGCGCTGATTGCAGGACTTTTGATGACCCGTGTAGCCAGCCGGTTCCAGCTTCCGGATGTTACCGCCTATCTGGTGGCTGGCGTGCTGGTGGGGCCGTATTGTCTGGGAGCGCTGGGAATACCCGGCCTGGGCTTCAATACCATGGAGCAGGTCAGCGCCCTGGATTTTATTTCCACTCTGGCCCTGGGATTTATCGCCTTCACTATCGGCAGTGAGTTTAAGCTGACCGATTTGAAAAACACGGGCCGGAAAATTCTCATCATCGGCATATTGGAGGGGGTCATTACCTCCCTGGTGGTGGACATTGTTCTTCTGATCGCGCAGATATTTTTAAAGGGAACGCTGACCGCTGCCGGCGCCATCACCATGGGCGCTATCGCCGCTGCCACGGCTCCTGCGGCCACGCTGATGGTGGTGCGGCAGTATAAGGCCAAGGGCGCGGTGACGGATGTGCTGTTGCCCGTGGTTGCGCTGGACGACGCGGTGGGGCTGACGGTGTTTGCTGTTTCCTTTGGCGTGGCGCAGGCCATGTCCAGCGGGGCGATCGACGTAGTTTCCATTGCCGTGGAGCCGCTGCTGGAAATTGTGCTGAGCCTTTTGATAGGCGGAGTGCTGGGTGAGGTGCTGACCCAGCTGGAAAAAATGTTCCACTCAAACCGCAACCGCATGGCGCTTATTGTGGGCTTTGTGATGCTGACCGTGGCCCTGGCCCAGCTGGAATTTGACATCGGCGCTATTCATTTTGAATTTTCAAGCCTCTTGGTCTGCATGGCGCTGGGAGCGATTTTCTGCAACCGCTGCCCGCTGGCGGATGAGATGATGGATAAGGCGGACAAATGGACGAGTCCCTTGTTTGCTATGTTTTTTGTTATAAGCGGCGCATCGCTGGAGCTGAGCGTGTTCAAAAGCGCGGCGGTGGTGGGGATAGGGCTTCTCTATATCATATTCCGTTGTGCGGGCAAATATCTGGGTGCCTATATAGGCACCACTATTACCGGCTGTGAGCCGAAGGTACGCAAGTGGCTGGGCATCACCCTGTTTCCGCAGGCGGGGGTGGCGCTTGGCATGAGCGTAGAGGTGGCTTCCTGGGGCACAGAAGGGGCGCTTATCCGCAACATCGTGCTGTTCGGCGTGCTGGTCTATGAGCTGTTTGGCCCGGTGCTGACAAAATTTGCCCTGACCCGCTCGGGGGATATTCAGCCCAAGCCCCTGGAGGTGGAGCAGCGCCGCGCCAAGGCGTTGGAGGCGCGAGGGAAAAAGTAATTGCTTGACAACCTTGCTTTAAGGGATTATGATATTATTTTAGTCAGTTAAAGAAATTCCCAGAGGGGGGCAATATTTTTTGGCAAAGCAGGATAAATTGGACAAAAAAGCCGTTAAACGCGTGGATAAACAGACGAAAAAAGAATCAAAAAAGGCCAGAAAGATAGCCAAGCGGGCCAGAAAGGCTGAAAAACGGGCCAGGAAGAAGGGTACCGGCGCGCCGGCCATTACCATCGGCATACCCCGGGCGCTGCTGTATTTCCGCTATAAAACATTGTGGACGGGCTTTTTCAAGGAGTTGGGCGTAGAGACGATTATCAGCGCGCCCACAGACAGGGCAATCATGGAGACCGGCTCTTCTCTGGTGGTGGACGAGACGTGCCTTTCCGCGAAAATCTTTTATGGCCATGTGCAGTCGCTCATTGGCCAGTGCGACTATATTTTCATTCCCCGCATCAGCAGCTATGGCCGCCATCGGAGTATGTGCGTTCGTTTTGACGCGCTGTATGATGAGACGTGCAATGTGTTTCGGGGGACGAATCAGAAATTCCTGACCTGCAATGTGGATGAGCTGAAGGACGAGAAGGAGAAGGACGCTTTCGTTGGCTTGGGCTACCAGCTGGGCTTTTCCCACAAGCAGGCGAAGCGTGCCTATAAGCGGGCCAAGCGAGCAGAGCAGAAAAAGCGCCGTCAGGCGGCCAATGAAACGGAGCAGCTATACCGCCGGGAGGGTACGAAGATACTTATTGCCGGTCACAGCTACCTGATAGAGGATGCCTTTATTGGCCGGACGGTGACGGATTATCTCAAAAAATCCGGCGTGACTGCCATCCGGGCGGATTTGGTGGATCAGAGCGACGCCCTGAAGCGCAGCCTGGAGATTTCCCCCACCTGCCGCTGGGAGGTTAGCCGGGAGATATTGGGCAGCATTGCTATGCACAAAGATAAGGTGGACGGCATTATTCTTATGAGCGCTTTCCCCTGCGGGCCGGACGCTATGGTGAACGAGCTTCTGACCCGGAAGCTGCAAGGGATTCCCGTCTTAAACCTGGTTTTGGACGGCCAAACCGGTACCGCAGGTGTGGAAACACGGCTGGAGAGCTTTGTGGACATCATCCGTTTTAAGGAGGGGACGCTTTAATGGAAGTCAATCGAAACGTGACCCTGACAAGATACGCGGAATACAACTGCGCGTTCAGATATATTGTGGAGCAGGGCATAGAGGCCCGCTATATCATGCCCCCGGCCCTGACCAAACGGACGGAGGAAATTGGGTCAAAATACAGCCCGGATTTTGTCTGCACCCCCTTCAAAACTACTCTTGGAAGTGAGATTGAGGCCCTGGAGGCCGGGGCAGATACCATTCTTATGACCTACGGCGTTTGTCGCCTGGGCTATTATGGGGAGCTTCAGGAGCAGATCCTCCGGGATTTGGGATATACTTTTGAGTTTATAAACCTTGAGGAATACAACACGGGCCGCATACGAGACCTGCTCACAACCATCAGGCGGCTGAACCCAAAGATCAACGTTGCCAAGCTCACCCGTTCCGCCCTGGACGCCGTCAAAATGGTGGAGTATTTAGACGAGGTGACGGCTGAGTATTACAAAGGATGCGGATTTGATGCCAGCGGCGAGTATAAAAAGGCGTATAAGCGGTTCCTGACAGCTATGTATACAGCAACGAGTCGGGAAGAAATCACTGCCGGATACCGGCGCGTGAAGGAGGATTTTCAGCGTATTCCCTTGGATAAGCCCATGCGTCCCCTGCGTGTGGGCATTGTAGGTGAGTTTTACACTGCTATGGATGCCTTTTCTAATCTGGAAACGGAGCAGAAGCTGGCGGATATGGGGGTAGAGGTTCATCGCTGGATGAACATTACCAATCAGTTTCTCCACAACAAGGGTATCAAAAATCTTGCCGTCAAGATACGAGACCTGTGCACCTATCACATGGGGCCGACCTCTACGGCGAATATCTGGGCCGCAAAGGAATACGCGGAACGGGGCTTCGATGGGCTGATACATATAAAATCCGCCAACTGCACCCCGGAGATAGACATTATGCCGGTGCTGCAAAATATCGGCGCGGACTATAAAATCCCCGTGCTGTTTTTGACGTTTGACTCCCAGACCAGCGACGTAGGGCTTATGACCCGGCTGGAGGCTTTTTATGATATGATCCAGATGAGAAAGAAGGTCGTTTGAAATGGAAAACGCATATTTAGGCATTGACGTTGGCTCCATATCCACCAAGGGCGCCATCATTGACGATAACAACCAAATCATCAGCAGCTCATATATATGGACGCAGGGCGACCCCATCGGCGCGGTGAAGCAGCTTCTTCACCTGCTGGAGGAGGGCTTCGACAAGGAGCGTTATAAAATCGTTGCAACCGGCTCCACCGGCAGCGCCCGGAAGCTGGTGGGTACCATCATCGGAGCCACCATGGTGAAAAATGAGATCACCGCCCACGCGGTTGGCACAACCACCTTCTATCCTGATGTGCGCACTATCCTGGAGATAGGCGGCCAGGATTCAAAAATTATCCTGGTAGAAAACGGCGTGGCCGTGGACTATGCCATGAATACCCTGTGCGCCGCCGGTACAGGCGCGTTCCTTTCCAGCCAGGCCAAGCGGCTTGGCATCGAGGTGGAGGAGATAGGTGAGTATGCCCTCCGCTCCAAGCATCCCACCCAGATCGCCGCTCGCTGCACGGTATTTGCGGAGTCTGACCTGGTGCATAAGATACAGATGGGTCACCCTAGAGAGGACATTATCGCCGGCGTTTGCAACGCGGTGGTGGCGAACTACCTCAATAATGTTGGCAAGGGCAAGAAAATAATCTCCCCGGTGGTGTTCCAGGGCGGCGTCAGCAAGAACCAGGGCGTCGTGGCGGCTTTTGAGAGGACGCTGGACTGTAAGGTCATCGTGGATGAAAACGGGCATCTTATGGGCGCGCTGGGCGCGGCCATCCTGGCCAAAAGAAGCACTAAGCGCCAGGAGTTTGACTTTGCTGTGGAGGACATGGAATTTTACACCCGCGAGGCCAACTGTGGCCGCTGCTCCAATAACTGTGAGATTATCTGCGTCTATCATCGCGACGGCAAGATGATAGACTCCTGGGGCAACCGCTGCGACCGCGGTGCGCAAAGCGTAGGATAAAGGACATTAATAACCGAGGGAGCTGTATCGTTTTGCTGCAGCTCCCTCGGTTTGCTATATCCATAAAACTCTATGAAAACTTATTTGATTTGCCAAAGAAGATGAAGATGTTGCTTATATAGGAATATATGTTGCTATCTTTCGTGCTTTCGGTTTTCGTTTCCCCAATCGCACAATTTATCCAATACGCTGACCAGGGAATGTCCCCTTTCCGTGAGCGAATACTCTACCTTTGGAGGGATTTGAGGGTATTCATGGCGAACAATCAAATCATCAGCCTCCAATTCCCTGAGATTTTGGCTCAATGTCTTATCGGCCACGTTTTTCAGATAGCGACGCATCTGGTTAAAGCGCACTGGCTCATATTCCATCAGACAATAAAGGATAACCGGTTTATATTTTCCGGAAATAAGGGATAACGTATAGCTATAGCCGGTGTCATCAAAATTCGCAGTTTCTATATTCTTCATAACACTTGCCTCCAGGTAAGTACCTTACAAATATGTAGGTACTTGTTTTTAAAACGACACTATGATAGCATATGTATAACCGAAAGGCAATAAAAATAGGAGGTCTATCGCAATGAGAAAAGATATAAAGACTACGGAAGCTATCTTCCCAATGCCGGTGCTGATGGTCGCGACCTACAACGAGGATGGAAGTGTCAATGTAATGAACGCTGCATGGGGGACAATGCTGTCCAGAGATCAGGTAATCCTAAATCTGACGGAGACACACAAGACGGTAAAAAACATGAAAAACAGAAAAGCTTTTACCGTCAGCATCGCGGATGCTGCTCATATGGTTGAAGCGGATTACTTTGGTGTTGTGTCCGGCAATAATACGCAGAACAAATTTGCAAAAAGCGGGCTGACGGCAAAAAGGTCGGCTCATGTGGATGCCCCGATTATCAATGAATTTCCTCTGTGTATGGAGTGCGAATTTATCGAGTATCAGGATGGAGAATATGGGTGCGGAGTTATAGGCAAGGTCGTCAACACAACAGCGGATGAATCCGTTATGGATGGAGACAAGGTGAATATGACAAAAGTTTCTGCAATCGCCTTTGACCCGTACACGCATGGATATTATAAGGTCACGGAGCGAGTTGGCGAAGCGTTCAGAGATGGATTGAAGCTGAAATAACCGCGGAGGCTCAATATGGATGTAACTGCGCTGCAATTTATTATCATATGCCCTCTGATATTTTTAGCAGGGTTTGTAGATGCAGTTGCCGGAGGCGGTGGCTTAATATCCCTTCCCGCATATATGATCGCAGGACTGCCGGTGCATATGGCCATCGGGACGAACAAACTCAGTTCAGGAATGGAAACTGCGCTGGCAACCTGGCGGTTCGCCAGAAATGGATATATCGTCTGGAAACAAGCCGCCCTATGTGTTATATGTGCTTTACTTGGTTCCAGCGCCGGTGCGCATCTGGCATTGCTGCTCAGCGATGAATACTTCAAAATCATCATGCTTATCATCTTGCCGCTTACTGCGTTTTATGTGCTGCGATGCCATTCGCTTGATTTACAGAATGTTCCCTATAGTGAGAAGAAAACCACGATTTTAAGCATGATCGTTGCAACGGTGATCGGTGTTTATGATGGCTTTTATGGCCCGGGAACGGGTACATTCCTGTTGTTGCTGCTGACTGCCATTGCCCACATGCTGCTTCAATCTGCAAACGGAGTGGCAAAGGTGATAAATCTGACAACGAACCTCACCGCCCTTGCTGTTTATCTTTTGAACGGGAAAGTGATCTTAATTTTGGGCCTGACGGCAGGGTATTTCAGCGTAGCAGGAAATTATGTCGGGACATGGTTCTTTACACGGTGGGGAGCAAAATCTGTGAAGCCGCTTATGCTAGTCGTTCTGGTCATATTCTTTATAAAAATATGTTCGGATTTGATTGCCTGAAACAAGCCAGTGATTCAGAAAAATAATCGGTTGAGGTGACGATTACAAAATGGGAAACAGTATGCATGGAATAGAGAGGCTTTATACATATATAAAAAATAATAGAAATTACAAACACGAAGCAGGAAATCCTTGAATGATTTCCTGCTTTTTTGGTCTATGCCCTGAGACAAGGAGATTTTACGAGATCAAGGTGTGTTACGCCTTCGCCTTAAACCCGTCCTTCAGCGCGACAGCGCGGTTAAATACCAGGTGGCCGGGGGCGGAGTCCTTACTGTCAACGGCGAAATAGCCGGTGCGGAGGAACTGGAAGCTCTCAGGGGCCTGAGCAGTTTCCAAGGCGCGCTCGGCCTTACAGCCGGTCAGGATTTCCAGGGAGTCGGGGGAGAGGCACTGGATGAAATCCTCCGCCGCGTCCGGCTCCGGGTCGCTGAACAGGTTGTCATACAGGCGAATCTCCGCGTCCACGCAGTCGGCGGCGTTGACCCAGTGGATCGTACCCCGCACCTTGCGGCCATCCGGGGCGTCGCCTCCGCGGGTGGCGGGGTCATATTCGCACAGAACCGTGGTGACGTTTCCGGCCTCGTCGGTCTCCCAGCCGGTGCATTTGACGATGTAGGCGCCCTTGAGCCGTACCTCGTTGCCGGGATAGAGGCGGTTGTATTTCTTCACAGGCTCCGCCATGAAGTCCTCCTGCTCGATCCACAGCTCCCGGCTGAAGGTGACAGGGCGGGTTCCAGCGCTCTCGTCCAGGTTGTTGTTCTCCACCTGGAAGGTCTCGGTCTGGCCCTCGGGATAATTTGTTACCACGAGTTTGATAGGATGCAGCACCGCCATGCGCCGGGGGGCGGAGAGATTCAGTTCCTCCCGCAGGCAATGCTCCAGGAAGGAGTATTCCACGGTGCTGTTCACCTTTGAAACGCCGATGCGGTTGATGAAGGTTTTGATGGACGTGGGGGTGTAGCCCCGCCGCCGCAGGCCGCACAGGGTCGGCATACGGGGGTCGTCCCAGCCGGAGACATAGCCCTCCTCCACCAGTCGGCGGAGCTTGCGCTTGCTCATAACGGTGTAATTCAGGCCCAGACGGGAAAATTCGATCTGCCGAGGCTTGGAGGGAACGTCCGTGTTGGCGATGACCCAGTCGTAAAGTGGCCGGTGATCCTCGTACTCCAGGGAGCAGAGGGAGTGAGTAATGCCCTCCAGGGCGTCCTGAATGGGGTGGGCGAAGTCGTACATGGGGAACACGCACCACTTGGTGCCCTGGCGGTGATGCTCAATATAACGGATGCGGTAAAGCACAGGGTCGCGCATATTGAAGTTGCCGGAGGCCAGGTCTATCTTGGCCCGAAGGGTGTATTTGCCCTCTGGGAACTCTCCGGCACGCATACGCTGGAACAGGTCGAGGCTCTCCTCGATGGGCCTGTCCCGCCAGGGGCTGCGGGCAGGGGTTCCCACGTCGCCCCGGTATTCGTGAAACTGTTCCGGTGTCAGCTCGCATACATAGGCCAGGCCCTTTTTGATCAGGCCGATGGCAAGCTGATAGGTCTCCTCAAAATAATCGCTGCCATAGAAGAAGCGGTCGTCCCAGTCGAAGCCAAGCCAGTGGATGTCCTCCTGGATGGCGTCTACGTATTCTGTGTCCTCCTTGGCGGGGTTGGTGTCGTCCATACGCAGGTTGGTTATGCCGCCAAACCGTTCCGCCGTGCCAAAGTCAATGCACAGTGCCTTGCAGTGGCCGATGTGCAGATAACCGTTCGGCTCCGGAGGAAATCGGGTGTGTACCTGCTGGCCCTCAAACCGCCCGCCGGGGGCAATGTCCTCCGCCACAAAATCCAGAATAAAATTTTTCGCGTTCTCGTCCATGGCTGTCCTTCTCCTCTGTTTGGTGTCAAATGTCCGCGCCGGAGGGCGCGGATGCAATGGCTATTTTAATAATTATACTCTTGTTTGCCACACTTGACAACTTGAAATTCCAAAGGATTTTTCACAAAATCCCAACACCCTCCAGGAGGATTTTCAGCCCAATCAGCACAAGAACGATGCCGCCGCACAGCTCAGCCTTGTGCTGATACCTTGCGCCGAAGATGCTGCCTATCTTCACACAAGCGGCAGAGAAGACAAAGGTGGTGACGCCGATAAGCAGGGAGGCGGGGATGACCGCGACCTCCATGAACGCGAAGGTCACGCCTACCGCCAGGGCGTCGATGCTGGTGGCTATGGCCAGCAGGAGCATAGTCTTGGCGTCCATGGCCCCGTCCATATGCTCCTCGTCTTTGCCCAGCGCGTCCCTTATCATTCTGCCGCCGATAAAGGCCAGCAGAATGAAGGCCAGCCAGTGGTCATAGGCCGTGATGGCGTCCGCAAACAAACTGCCCAGAAAATAGCCCAGCACGGGCATGAGGAACTGGAACCCTCCGAACCAGGCCCCGGCGATGCACATATGCTTGCCGCCAATCTTTCCAAGAGAAAGCCCCTTGCAGACGGACACCGCAAAGGCGTCCATGGACAGGCCGACGCCTATCAAAAAAACTTCCCAAAATCCCATTGTGACATTCTCCCTTTGTAATCTTATCCAGAAAGAGCGCTTTCTAGAAATAGAAAAAGACCCAAGGACAGCTTCCTCCGCTGTTCTTGAGTCTCGCCGTTTATATAGGCACTACCGGGTGCGCATCACTTCACCAGTATGTCGATAGTACCACATATTCAACAATATGCCGGCTACTCCCTCATGGAATGGAGGTATTTTACCACGGTGGGCCAAACTTTGCAACCGTTTTTTCATAAAATCTCAGCACATCCGGCGTTTTGGACTTGACATTGGGGATGAAAGGGTTATAATATGATTCATAGGTTATGTGGATTAACTGATAGAAATTAATTATATATCCATAGTCAAACTGTTTTATATTTATCAACTTTATAGTTCCCAAGCCCGATGACCTACAGGCGAAAGCCCATGGATGCCGGGCCGGAACCCCAAATGAAAGGGGTTCCTAGGTACCGCCGGAAACGGCGATGCCCCTCCGTATTTGAGAAGGAACAAAACAGTCCTCCGCGTACCGCGCTTGCACAGAGGAAGGACGGCCCGTTTTCCAACTCAAAACGGGCCGTTTTTTGTTGTGCAAAGGCGGGTTCGGCTTGACCGCGCCGCATTTTGTAAATTTATTGTATGTAAGGAGAAACAACATGAAAAAGATTCTTGCGATACTCCTGGCGCTGGTTATGGTCTTTGCCTTGGCCGGGTGCAGCTCTACCGACTATACGGAGCAGCTTGACGGAATCGCGGACAGCCTGGAATCCGTCCAGGACACCCTGGAGACGTTAATCGCCGCAGAGGAGGCCGCCGTTGAGGAGGCTGAGGAAGTTGCCGAAAGCACCTATTCTGGCGAGCTGATTGTTTTTGCCGCCGCCTCTATGACCGAGACGCTCACGGAGATCGGCGACCTGTTCATGGAAGCTAACCCCGATGTGGAGATCGTCTTTAATTTCGATTCCTCCGGTACCCTGAAGACTCAGATCGAGGAAGGCGCCGACTGTGACGTGTTCATTTCTGCCGGTCAGAAGCAGATGGATCAGCTTGACATCACCGCTGACGAGAGCGTGAACACCGACGGCCTGGATTTCGTCATCTCTGAGACCCGCTTCGACATCCTGGAGAACAAGGTCACGCTGGCGGTTCCTGAGGGCAACCCCGCCGGTATCGAGAGCTTCGACCAGCTTGCCGAGCTGCTGGCCGCCGGGGACGTGTTCCTGGCTATGGGCAACGAGGATGTGCCTGTGGGCCAGTACACCCAGCTCATTCTTGAGTATTATGGCCTGGATGAGGAGGAGCTTGCCAGCAACGGCTGCATCACCTATGGCTCCAACGTGAAGGAAGTCACCACCCAGGTTTCTGAGGCCACTGTGGACTGCGGCATTATCTACGCCACGGACGCCTATTCCGCCGGTCTGACCGTGGTGGATTCCGCCACCGCCGAGATGTGCGGCCAGGTCATTTATCCCGCCGCCGTGCTGAACATCACCTCCAACCAGGAGCTGGCCGAGGCGTTCCTGGAGTTCTGCACCAGTGACGAGGCTTCTGCCATTCTGGAATCTGTTGGCTTCACGCCCCTTGCCTGATTGGGGTATGCGTGTAGAGAAATAAACCCATAAATAAGCCCGCCGCCTGATTTTTGGGCGGCGGGCCGAATCGGTTTTAAAAGGAGGACAAAATGGACTGGTTTCCTCTATGGAACAGCCTACGCATTGCCGCTATTGCCACGGTTGTCATCTTCTTTTTGGGGATTTTGGCGGCCCACTGGATTGCCAAGCTGCCCAGAGTTTTAAAAGGTATTTTGGACGTGGTGCTGACGCTGCCCATGGTGCTGCCCCCCACGGTAGTGGGCTATCTGCTGATTTTGCTTCTGGGGCCGAAGCGTCCCATCGGCGCGTTTATTTTGAATACCTTTGGCATTAAGCTCGTTATGACCTGGTGGTCGGCCATCTTTGCCACGGTGGTGGTGGGTTTCCCCCTGATGTACCGCACAGTGCGGGGGGCGTTTGAGGCGTTCGACAAGGATTTGGCCTACGCCGGGCGGACGCTGGGGCTTTCCAACAGCTATGTGTTCTGGCATATCCAAATGCCCGCCTGCCGACAGGGCATCGTGGCCGGTACAGTGCTGGCCTTCGCTCGCGCTTTGGGAGAATACGGAGCTACCAGCATGATTGCCGGATATACGCCGGGGCGGACGGCCACCATTGCCACCACGGTGTATCAGTATTGGCGCACGGACAACGACGCCATGGCTTTGCGCTGGACGCTTATTAACATAGCCATCTCCGCCGTGGTGCTGCTGGCAGTGAACCTGCTGGAACGGAACCCGAAAAAGACCTCTAAGCGCAGGAAGGGGGCGGCGTAGGTGAGCCTGACCGTGCAGATAAAAAAGCAGCTTGGAAAATTTATGCTGGACGTGGATTTTCAGGCGGAGGACGAGGTAACAGGTCTGCTGGGGGCCTCCGGCTGCGGCAAGAGCATGACGCTTAAATGTATCGCCGGGATTGAGAAGCCGGACGAGGGACGCATTGTGTTAAATGGCCGCACGCTGTTCGATTCGGAGAAGAAAATTAATCTGTCCCCCCAGAAGCGGCGGGTGGGGTACCTGTTTCAGCAGTACGCTCTGTTTCCCAATATGACGGTGGAGAAAAATATTGCTGTCGGCGCCCACGCTATGCCTAAGGGGCAGCGGGCCGCCGCCGTGGCGGAAAGCATTTCCGCCATGCGGCTGGAGGGATTGGAGAAAAAGTTCCCAGCCCAGCTCTCCGGCGGACAGCAGCAGCGGACGGCCCTGGCGCGAATTCTCATAAGCAAGCCGGAGGTTTTGCTGCTCGACGAGCCTTTTTCAGCTTTGGACGATTATCTGAAATGGCAGGTGGAGATGGAGCTTGCCGACACGCTGAAGGGCTTTGACGGGCCGACCCTGTTCGTGTCCCACAGCCGGGATGAGGTGTTCCACCTTTGCCGAAGCGTGTGCGTTCTCTCCAACGGGAAAAGCGAGGCCATGCAGTCTGCGGACGAGCTGTTCCGCGCCCCGGAGACGCTTTCCGCCTGCCTGCTTTCCGGGTGCAAGAATTTTACGAGAATAAAAAGACTGGACAAGACCCATGCAAAAGCGTTAGACTGGGGGATAGACTTGGAGGGTGTGGACATCCCGGAGAGCGCAAACTGCGCCGGGATTCGAGCGCACTTCATCCGGCCACAGCCGGGGCCGAATCAGATGGAGTGCCGGGTGGAGCGGGTGATTCACGACCTGTTTTCCACGGTGATCATGCTGAAAACGCCGGGCGGAGACTCCGATTGGAGCCTTTTGCGAATGGAGGTCAGCCATCAGCGGTGGGCGGCCCTGGGTGAGCCGGAAACGCTGACGGTCAGCATGGAACCGGCGGATATTATGTTTTTGAGGGAGACAGACTGATATGGAACGAATCCAGGCGGAGGAAGCCAGAGATATGCTCCTGGCTCTCCCGGTGACGGTAAAAACGGAAACGGTATCTCTGTGGCAGGCTCTGGGGCGGCCTTTGGGGGCGGACGTGACCGCGCGGCTTGCCGTACCGCCCGTTGACCGCAGCCCGGTGGATGGCTACGCCCTGCGGGCGGAAGCCACATTCACGGCCAGCAGGGAGACGCCGGTGAGCCTTTCCATCACGGAGGAGATCCCCGCCGGAACCGTCCCCACAAAGCCGGTAGGCCCCGGCCAGGCGGCAAAAATACTCACCGGCGGCCCCATGCCGGAGGGGGCGGACACCACCATAAAATACGAGCTGACCGAGTTTACCAGCAGCCAGGTGAAGATTTTCGACCCCTGCAAGTCCGGCGCGGATGTAGTCCGGGCGGGGGAAGATGTGAACGCGGGCGACATCCTGGGCCGAAAGGGGGATATTCTGACCCCCGCCCTGGCGGGATTGCTGGCGGGCCAGGGGATGCAGGAGGTATGCGTCTGCGTTCCGCCTACGGTGACGGTTCTCAGCACCGGCAGCGAGCTTTTGCAGCCGGGGGAGCCGTGGCAGCCGGGGAAAATATATAACACCAACACGACCACTGTCTGTGCCTAGCGGCGGCAGGCGGGGGCTAATGCCGTGGACGGAGGCGCGGTGCCGGACGAGCTGGACGCCATCGCGGAAAAGCTGGACGCGGCATTGTCCGCCAGTGATATGGTCATCACCACCGGCGGGGCCTCCGTGGGGGATTACGACTGGGCCAAGCGGGCGGCGGAGGCCGTAGGGGCGGAGCTTCTCTTTTGGAAAATTGCCCAAAAGCCCGGCGGATCATGCCTCGCGGCGGTGCGGGACGGGAAGGTGCTTCTGAGCCTTTCCGGGAACCCCGGTGCGGCGGTGCTGGCGCTTTTCAGTGTGGGTCTGCCTTACGTGCGGAGGCTGTGCGGCCAGAACGGCGTTATCCCGGAGCCGTTCACCGCCCGGATGGGAAAGCCCTACCGAAAAAAATCAAAAATGCCAAGATTTTTACGGGGGCATCTTGTATTTCGGGACGGAATGGTGTATTTTGTACACCATGAGGGGGACGGCAACGGAATTTTGTCCGCGCTGCTGGGGTGCGACGCCGTGGGGCAGATCCCGGCGGGCAGCGGCCCTTTGAATGAAAACGACACGATACAGGTGTTTCGGGTATGACGGACGGCTTCGGGCGGAAAATTGAATATCTTCGCCTGTCTGTAACAGATTTGTGCAACCTGCGCTGTCAGTACTGCATGGGGCCTGAGGGCGTGGAAAAGCGCGACCACAGGGATATATTATCCCATGAGGAGATAGAGGAAATTGTCCGCGCCGCCGTGAAACTGGGGGTGCGGAAGGTGCGGGTCACAGGGGGCGAACCCCTTGTAAGGTCTGGCATTGTGGACATCTGCCGCCGCATTGGGGCCATCGACGGGGTGGAGGAGCTTTGCATTACCACCAACGGTCTGCGGCTGCCGGAGCTGGCGGGGGCGCTGCGCCAGGCGGGAGTGTGCCGCCTGAACATCAGTCTGGACACCCTGAGGCCGGAGCGATACCGTGAGATAACCCGTGTCGGCTCCCTGGAGATGGCCCTGGCGGGGCTGGAGGCGGCCCGCGCCGCCGGTTTTCCCGCGCCAAAGCTGAATTGCGTTCTGATGGGCGGGATAAATGACGACGAGATCCCGGATTTTGTGGCCCTGACGGAGCGGGAGCCTGTCAGCGTGCGGTTTATCGAGCTTATGCCTATCGGCCCCTGCCGGGATTGGGACAAAAGCCGCTTTATTCCGGCAGACGCAGTGCTGCGGACTGTGCCGGATCTGACGCCTGTGGGCGGGGATGGGGTGGCCCGGCTGTATTGTCTGCCCGGAGCAGAGGGAACGGTGGGCCTTATCCGGCCTGTCAGCGACCATTTCTGTCCCGCCTGCAACCGCATCCGCATCACGGCGGACGGCAAGCTGAAGCCCTGCCGTCACTCCGCGGCGGAGCTGCCCCTTCGGGGCCTTCACGGGGAGGAACTGGAG
>JAJBVW010000005.1 GCA_020866945.1 Oscillospiraceae bacterium | reverse complement strand
CTGGATACGTTGGGAAAAAACGCCGGATATTCAACGCGCCCGACAAATTTCGACGGAAATCTGGGCCGCGTCGCCGTAAAATAGACCCTGTACAATGAATTTGTGCAAAATAACTATTTTACGGGGTGACGGACTATGATACAATATTATTTAAATTTCTGTCCGAACCGCCCCGGAAGGGATGGCAGAGATGCAGAAATCACAGAATCTTCAGGACAGTTTTTTGAACCAGGCTCGCCGGGAGCGGATGCTTGTGACCGTGTTCCTTATGAACGGATTCCAGCTTCGGGGCGTCATACGGGGATTTGACTCCTTCGTGGTGATGGTGGACTCCGACGGCAAGCAGCAGATGATTTATAAACACGCCATATCGACGGTGGTGCCTGCCCGTGCGCTGGCGCTGACGGAGGAGACCAGCTGATTTGAAACGTTCCGATGCCCTGTTAAAAGTTATATCCTTTGTGATGTTCCTCGCCATGGCCGCCTACCTGACCGTATACATCGTCCAGCGGACGACGGACGCGGTGCAGACGGCCCTGGTGGTCGCCGCCACCATGAACGATTCCATCTCCATGAGCGGCCTCGTGGTACGGGAGGAGCTGGTGCTGCAAAGCAGCGAGGCATACATAGACATCACGGTCTCCGACGGGGACAAGGTCGGCGCGGGACAGACCGTGGCCGTGGCCTACAGCTCGGAGGCCGCCCTTGAGCGGGCCACCCAGCTTCACGCGCTGAACCAGGAGATAGAGGAGGTATCCGCCGCGCTGGACAGCGTGGAGGATGTCACGCTGACAGGGGATCAAAGTATCTACGACGCCATTATTGACCTGTCCTACACCATGCAGACCGGGGATCTCGTCTATATGGAAAGCCAGGAGAGCGCTCTCGCGAGCCTGATATTCCACACGGAGAGCGAGGACGCCACGGAGGAATACCTCAGCGAGCTGGAAAAGGAATACTACGAGCTGGAGCAGACCAGCGCCGGGGATTCCCGGGAAATCACCGTGGGACAGGCCGGTACCTTCTCCTCCCTGGTGGACGGCTATGAGGGCGTCAGCCCGGAATATATCCAGACCCTGACGCCGGGCGCTCTGCGCGTGCTTATCTCCGCCGAGCGGACGGTCAGCAGCACAGCCTTCGGCAAGCTGGTCGTCTCCTATGACTGGTACTATGCGGCCATCATTGAGGAGGACGCGGGAGATTTGGAGCTTGGAGAGACAGTGAGCCTCTCCTTTGGCCGGTATTACAGCGGCAGCCTGGACGCCGAGGTGGTATACCTCAGCGAGGCGGACGACGGCGAGCAGATTGCGCTGTTTTCCATGAACCAGGGGCTTGCGGATATGCTGGCCGTGCGCGCCGTCTCCGCAGACCTGGTCTATCAGGAATACACCGGCCTGCGCGTGCCGGTGAAGGGCCTTTACCGCTACTATGCCGGATACCTCTCTGACGAGGACTGTCAGAAGCTGGCGGAGGGACAGAGCGTTACCCTGACCCTGGGCGGCGTGGAATATGACGCCTTCGTCTCCGAGATTGGCTCCGCCACCGCCTATGGAGATCTGGCGGATGGGATAGAATCCGGCAGCGAGGAGGACACCCGTCCCAAGCGTCGGCTGGTGGTGTTCTGCTGGGCCTGGTCTGCGGATGAGGACGCCGCGGACTTCTCCTCCGGCGGCGGCACCGTCACCCTGGACGACGGCGCGGAGACGCTGGACGTCACGAACTACTACGACTATGACGCGGACACAGACAGAATGTGCGTATTCACCATGACCGGCCTGCAGGCGGAGCGGAAAAAGGTCTCCCTGGTATTCGCGGGAGAGGAATACTGCCTCGTCTCCTCCGACGGCACGGACGCCCTCCGGGAAGGCAACGAGGTAATCGTCCAGGCCACCGGGCTGTATAACGGAAAAGTATTCTAGAAAAGAGCGCATATATGACCGACATGACCATTGAGCAGCGGATTGCTGTGGTAAAGGAAAATATTGACCGCGCCGGCGGGAGCGGGCGCGTCACGCTGGTGGGCGTGGCCAAAACAAAGCCGGCGGAGCTTGTCCGCCGGGCCATCGCCGGCGGACTGGACACCATTGGAGAAAATTATGTCCAGGAGCTGCGGGACAAAGCCGCGGCCGGGGCCTATGAGGGCGCGGCAGTGCATATGATAGGGCATCTCCAGACAAACAAGGTCAAATACGTCGCCGGAAAGGTGGCCCTGATACAGTCCGTGGATTCCCCCGCCCTGCTGGAGGCCATTTCCCGCCGGGCAGCGGGCATGAATACCGTGCAGGACGTGCTGATAGAGGTGAACATCGGCGGCGAGGCGGGCAAGTCCGGCGCTGCGCCGGAGGCGCTGGAGTCGATTTTCCAGTGCGCGGCGGCTCTTCCCGGGGTGCGCGTCCGGGGGCTGATGGCCATTCCCCCGGCAGAAAATACCAGGGCGTATTTTGCGCCTATGTATCACCTTTTTATTGACAATAAGACAAAAAAATACGATAATGTCAATATGGACTTTTTATCCATGGGTATGTCGGACGACTACGAGGATGCGGTCAAAGAGGGCGCGAACATGGTTCGCGTCGGTTCGTTCATATTTGGCGCCCGGAATTATGGAGCCTCACTGTAAAATAAATCTTCCCGTGGATAAGCGGGGCGCTGAACAGAGGCTCTCTTAATAAATAAAAGCAGGAGGCAGATCATGGGGTTTTTAGATGATTTAAAAAAACTGACACGGCCTTACGATGAGGAGGAGGACTTCTTCGACGACGACGTGGAGGAGGACGACCAGGAGCCTACCATCGTGGCGCCCAAGGCGGAACGCCCGGAGCGGCGCAATCCCTTTGCCGACACCAGCTCCTCCGTGTTTGAGGAACGGGCTGTGCCCAAAAAGGACAATAAGGTTGTAAACATCCACACCACCACCGCCGTGCAGGTGGTGCTGGCAAAGCCGGAGCGCTTTGAGCAGGCGGCGGAGATTGCAGACCATCTGCGGGATAAGCGCACGGTGGTGATAAACCTGGAGACCACCAACAAGGACGTGGCCCGGCGGCTGGTGGACTTTCTGTCCGGCGTCGCGTATGCAAACGACGGCAAGATAAAAAAGGTGGCCATCAACACCTACATAATCACCCCCTACAACGTGGACATCATAGGGGATCTGATCGACGAGCTGGAGAATAACGGCGTATATATTTAACCCTTGTCATAAACGCCGCAAGACATAGATACAGATATAAATGCGGCGCCGACGGCGCGCCGCAGAGAAAGGAAAGGGTCACAAGATATGGTAACAGCACAGGACATACGGGAAAAAACATTTGAAAAAGCAAAAAAAGCCGACGGCTACAACATGGATCAGGTGGACGAGTTCCTGGACGAGCTGGCAGCCGCTTTCACCTCCCTCGCCAAGGAGAACGCCTCTCTGAAGGGCAAGCTCCGGGTAATGGCGGAAAAGGTGGATGAATACCGTCAGACCGAGGACTCCATGCGCCTGGCCCTGCTCTCCGCCCAGAAGCTCTCCGCCCAGATTGAATCGGAGGCCAAGGAGCGCGCAGACAGTATGCTGGCCGAGGCCAAGGATACCGCTGACCGCCTGACCCGCCAGGCCACCGACAGCGTCGCCAACGAGCAGGCAAAGCTCGAGGAGGCCAAAAAGGCCACGGATAAATTCTTTGAGCATATGCGCGTCGTCTGCGAAAAGCAGATTGCCTTTTATGAAAAGCTGTCCACCATGCAGCTGGTAGGCGGCGACCAGGAGCCGGAGGCCAAAAGCGCCGCGCCGGCCAAGAGCGCCCCAAAAACCGCAAGGGACAAGGCCGTGGAGGATACCGTCCGCAGCATAGAGGCCTCCGCCGTCACGGCGGCCCTCGACGAGCCGGACGCCATCACCGTGGACACGGATTTGCCGGAGGAAGAGGAGGAACCCACCCGCCTGTTCCCCATGGATAACCCGCCGAAGAAGAAAAAACGCAGCTCCTTTGATGATTTCAGCTTTGACGACGAGGACATCTGACTGATGACAACCCCCTTGGGCGGAGCAAACGCTCCGCCCTTGCAGACTATTTCCAGAGGATTTTTGCGAAACCTTTAACACCGAAGCATAATTTTATTTTTTTAAATACAAGCGTTGGAGAGAATACTATGGCCATGGATTATAACGCAACGGTCAACCTGCCGAAAACCGCCTTCCCCATGCGGGCGGGCCTGCCCAAGCGCGAGCCGGAGATGCTGGCGGCCTGGGAGAAGATGGACCTGTACCACGAGATGCTCAAGCGGAACGAGGGCAAGCCCCGCTTCATCCTGCATGACGGCCCCCCGTTTTCAAACGGCAACCTGCACATGGGCACAGCCCTGAACAAGTGCCTCAAGGACTTCATCAACCGCTATAAGAGCATGAGCGGCTATCAGGTGCCCTACACCCCCGGCTGGGACAACCACGGTATGCCTATCGAGTCCGCCATCATCAAGGAGCAAAAGCTCAACCACAAGGCCATGAGCGTGTCGGAGTTCCGCACCGCCTGCCATGAGTACGCCGAGCATTACCTGGACGTGCAGCGCCAGGGCTTCAAGCGCCTGGGCGTTCTGGGCGACTGGGACAACCCCTACAAGACCATGAACCCCAAGTTCGAGGCGCAGGAGGTCAAGGTCTTTGGAAAAATGTATGAAAAGGGCTACATCTACAAGGGCAAAAAGCCCGTGTACTGGTGCCCCAAGGACGAGACGGCCCTGGCCGAGGCGGAGATTGAATACTCCGAGGACGAGTGCCAGTCCATCTATGTGAAATTCCGCGTCAAGGACGACCACGGCAAGCTGGGGCAGTACTGCGACCTGAACGAGCTGTATTTTGTCATCTGGACGACGACCACTTGGACGATTCCCGGAAACCTTGCCATCTGCCTGAACGCCGACCTCGACTACGTGCTGGCGCAGCAGCCCAACGGGGAGACCTATATCCTCGCCCGGGGCCGGATGGAGGCATTCCAAAAGGCCGCCGGCCTGGAGCACATGGAAGTCCTGGCGGAGCTGAAGGGGCGGGAGTTTGAGCTGATGACCGCCACGCATCCCCTGTTCGACCGGGAGAGCGTGGTCATCCTGGGCGACCATGTCACCCTGGACGCCGGCACCGGCTGCGTCCACACCGCGCCCGGCCATGGCCAGGAGGACTATGAGGTCTGCCGGAAATATGACGCCTCCGGAAAAACGAACATCGGCATCCTGGTGCCGGTGGACGACCAGGGCAAAATGAACGAGGCCGCCGGGCCTTACGCAGGGCTGACCACAGATCAGGCGAACCAGAAAATATACGCCGACCTGCTCTACTGCGGGGCGCTTATCGCGAGCGAGACCATCACCCACCAGTACGCCCACTGCTGGCGCTGCCACAGCCCCATCCTCTATCGGGCCACCGATCAGTGGTTCTGCTCCGTGGACGCCTTCAAGGAGGACGCCGTGCGCGCCGCCCGGAAGGTTCACTGGAACCCCGAATGGGGCGCAGATCGCATGGAGAGCATGATACGCGAGCGCGCCGACTGGTGCATCAGCCGCCAGCGCCGCTGGGGCCTTCCCATTCCTGTGTTTTACTGCGGGGACTGCGGCAAGCCCGTCTGCACGGAGGAGACCATCGAGTCCGTCTCCAAAATCTTCGGGGAGAAGGGTTCCAACGCCTGGTTCGACCTGCCGGCAGAGGAGCTTCTGCCAAAGGGCTTCACCTGCCCCCACTGCGGCGGGAAGGTAACGGAAAAGGAGACCGACACCCTGGACGGCTGGTTCGATTCCGGCTCCACCCACATCGCCTCCATGGAACTGGACGCGCCCGGCACCTGGCCTGCCGACCTGTATCTGGAGGGCGGCGACCAGTTCCGCGGCTGGTTCCAGTCGAGCCTACTCACCTCCGTGGCGGTGAAGGGGGACGCTCCCTATAAAGCCGTGCTGTGCCACGGCTGGACCGTGGACGGGGAGGGCCGCGCCATGCACAAGAGCCTTGGAAACGGCGTCGCCCCGGACGAGCTGACGGAGAAATACGGCGCAGATCTGTGCCGCCTGTGGGCCGCCAGCGCCGACTTCCGGATGGATATGCGCTGCTCCACCCCCATCTTCAAGCAGCTGTCCGACACCTACCTGAAAATCCGCAACACCGCCCGGTTCATCCTTGGAAACCTGGACGGCTTCGACCCCAACGCCGACCTGGTGCCGCTGGAGGATATGCTGCCGCCCGACCGCTGGGCGCTCAGCCGCTGCGCCGCGCTGATAGAAAAGGCCCTCGCAAGCTATGAGAAATTTGAGTTCTGGAGCGTGACCTACGCCATCCACAACTTCTGCGTGGTGGATATGTCGAACATCTATCTGGACATCGTGAAGGACAGGCTTTACTGCGAAGCGCCGGGTAGCGTTCCCCGCCGCAGCGCCCCGCCCGCCATCTGGGATGTGCTGGACGCCAGGGTACGCCTGCTGGCCCCCATTTTGTCCTTCACCGCCGATGAGATTTGGCTCGCCATGCCCCATCGGGCGGAGGACGACGGCCGGAACGTCATGCTGAACGATATGCCCCCCGTCCACCAGGAATGGAAGCTCTCCCCGGACGACGAGCTTTTCTGGGAGGACAGCCTGCGCCTGCGCACCGATGTGAACAAGGCACTGGAGCTGGCCCGCGCCGAAAAGACCATCGGCAAGCCCCTGGACGCCAAGGTCACGATTCACGTCGGCCCGGAGGCCAGGGAGACCATGAACCGGGTGTCAAAGCAGCATCTGGAGGCGTTCTTCATCGTCTCCGAGGCAGAGCTTTCCGACGAGGAAGGCCCAGGCTGGGCCGGAACGGAGGTTCCCGGCGTCACCATCCAGGTGGAGCCGTCCCAGGAGCCCAAGTGCGTCCGCTGCTGGACGCACAGCAGCACCGTCGGCAGCGACGAGCGCCATCCCCAGCTCTGCGCCCGCTGCGCCAGAGCGCTGAAGGAAATGGGCCTATAAATTACCTTTGGGCTAAAAAGCGCTGCTTTTTAGCCCAAATAAAGGGCAGCAAGGCTTTCTGCGCATAAAAATATTCCTCTTATAAGAGATGGGCATATATGGCCCTATAAAAACCGAGGAGGGAACCACAGTGATCTATGCGATCGCTACCGTGCTGGTGCTTATTTTTGACCAGGCGGTGAAGTTCTGGACAACCAAAAATATCCTGCTGGACGCCATCGGGGACGAGTGCGTGACCCTGATTCCCGGCGTTGTCCACCTGACCAACGTCCATAACTACGGGGCGGCCTTCAGCATTCTGGAAAATGCCAGATGGCTGCTGGTGGTGGTATCGCTGGCATTCGTCATCGCTATCATCGTCCTCATCAGCATGGAGATCATCCACACCTCGTTCGCCAAATGGACGGCGGTGCTGATTATGGCAGGCGCCCTGGGCAACTGCATCGACCGCGTGCTGTATGGCTATGTGGTGGATATGTTCGAGCTGGAGTTTATGAACTTCGCCGTGTTCAATGTGGCGGATATGTTCATCACCGTCTGCGGCATTCTGTTTTGCATACACGTCATTGTATATAAGGAGCCGGAGGCCGTGCGCACTGCCAACGAGTCCCCGGCGGCCCGCCGCCGCAGGGAGGAGAAGGAGGCCAAGGAGCTGCTCTATTCCCGCATCCCGCACAGGGGCGAGCATAGAACCCTGGAGGATGAGCTGCGTCTGGCCGACCCGGATGACCCCTTCGCCGAATGGGGCTTTGGCGCCGTGGTAGACGACGCCGTCCCGGAGGAGGAATCGGAACAGCCCCGTCACAGAGCAAGAGCCGCAGAAGAGGAACCCGAACAGCCTCGACGCAGAACAAGGCTCGCGGAGGAGGAACCCTATCAGCCCCGCCTCCGTGCAAGAGCCGCAGAGGAATAACCCGAACGCCCCCGCCGCAGGCCAAGCGCCCCGGAGGAGGAGCCGGAACGGCCCCGTCGCCGCGCAAAGGCCCAGGAGGATGCGCTGGACGAGCCGCGCAGTCATGTCCGGGCCGTGCAGCCGGAGGAGACGACGGCATACGACATTCCCATGCCGTCCAAACGCCCCTCGACCGCCAGACCTACAGAGGCCGAAAAGCCCGCCGACAGGCGGACGGCCCGCGTGGAGACCCCGGATTTTGGAGACATAGACGACATCCTCGCCTCGGCGGACGGGGAGGAAGAGGAGACCTATTCCCTGGAGGATATACTCTCCGAATTTAGAGACCTATGACCGAAAAGCATATAGAGATCACAGCACAGGAGAGCGGGGACAGGATCGACGCTCTCCTTGCCTTTCATCCCGACATCCGCAGTCGCAGCCAGGCCGCCCGTCTGCTGGAGCAGGGACTTGTCACCATAAACGGCGCGGCAGTGGGAAAGAGCCGCCGGGTCGCGGCGGGAGAGGTATTTTCCGTCACCATCCCGGAGGCGGCCCCCGCCAGCGCCGAGGCCCAGGCCATTCCGCTGGACGTAGTTTATGAGGACAGAGACGTTATTGTGGTGAACAAGCCCAGGGGCATGGTGGTTCACCCCGCTCCCGGCCACCCGGACGGGACACTGGTGAACGCGCTGCTGGCCCACTGCGGGCCTTCCCTCTCCGGGGTAGGCGGCGAAATGCGCCCAGGCATCGTCCACCGCATCGACAAGGACACCAGCGGCCTTATCATCGCCGCGAAAAACGACCGGGCGCATGAGGCTCTGTCCGCCCAGCTGAAGGATCGCTCCCTCTCTCGAATATACGACGCCATCGTTCATGGCCCGCTCCATGAAAACGCCGGAACGGTGAACGCCCCCATTGGCCGCGACCCCCGCAATCGGCAGAAAATGGCGGTAACGGAAAAAAACAGCCGCCCCGCCGTCACCCACTGGGAGGTACTGACGCGCTACAGCCGGTATACCTATATCCGCTGCCGTCTGGAGACCGGGCGCACCCACCAGATACGGGTGCACATGGCCCACATCAGCCATCCTCTTCTGGGGGACACCGTATACGGCGGCCGCCGGGACAAGGGTCTGGAGACCCAGTGCCTTCACGCCCGGGGCCTGAAATTTGTCCACCCCGCCACCGGGGAATCCGTCGAGCTGTGGACAGAACTGCCCGATTGGTTCCAGACCGCGCTGGACAAGCTCGGCCCGCCGCTGGAATAAAGACAGAACCTGCAACGAAGGGAGCTTTGTATGACCGCGTTAGCCGTATATCTGTTTTTTGGCCTGACTCTGGCCTGGCGCGTTCTCCCGGAGCAGCGGGGAGCGGTGAAATGCTGGCTGGGGCTGGTGTTCGGCTGCGTGGCCCTGATGTGGCTGCCCTGCCTGTTCGCCTTTTTCCTGGGATTCACCCTGCCCGCTCAGTGCGCCGCCCTGGCGCTGGCCGCCGTCGGGGGCCTCGCGCTGCTGCTTGCGCGGCCAAAGGAGAAGCTGCGGCCCATGATAAAGCCCCCGGCAGCGTGGAAAAAGCCCTCTCAAAGCGATTTGGTGGGTCTGCTCCTCGCGCTGATGGCAACGTGCCTGTGCGCCTATTTGCTCCACACCCATGTGATTTTGGAGCAGGAGGACGGGAGCCTCTGGGTAGGGCAGAGCACCTATGGCGACCTTGCCATGCACCTGGGCTTTATCGAGAGCCTTTACCAGCAGGGGACCTTCCCGCCGGACTACAGCATCTACCCCGGTCAGCAGCTTGACTATCCCTTCCTGGTGGACGCGGCCTCCGCGAGCCTGCGGTTTTTCGGACTGAGCCTTCGTATGTCTGTTATCGTGCCGAGCCTCGTGATGCTGTTTTGCGTGTTCTTTGGCTTCTGGCTTCTTGCGTGGAAGCTCATCAAGCGCCTGGCCCCTACCCTGGCGGCCTGGCTGCTGTTCACCTGCAACGGGGGCTTCGGCTTTTGCTATTTCTTCGGCGGGGCCTATTCCTTTTCGGATATTTTCACCGGGTACTATACCACCCCCACAAACCTTGTAGACATGGACATCCGCTGGGTAAACGTGATATGCGATATGCTTATCCCCCAGCGCACCACCATGGCCGGCTGGTGCGTGGTGCTGGCAGCTATCTTCCTGCTCATCACCGCCCTGGAAAAGACTGCCGATGGGACGGGCGGCCGGCGGGAGTTTCTCGTCCTGGCCGTGACCGCCGGGGCCATGCCCATGATACACACCCACAGCTTTCTGGCGCTGGGGGTGCTGTCCGCCGCCTGGTTTTTCTGCTGGCTGCCCGGATGCCGACGGGACGGACGGGCCAGGGCTTTGGTGAAAAACTATGTGCTATATGGGGCCGTATGCCTGGCGCTCGCGCTGCCGCAGCTCATTTTGTGGACGTTCGACTCCGTCGGCGGAGGCAATATGCTCCAGTGGAACCTGGGCTGGGTGGCCGAGGGGAACTGGTTCTTCTTCTGGGTCGTGAACTGCGGGGTAGTGTTCATTGCCATGTGGCCCATGCTGTTCTTCCTCCGGGGAGAGAAGGCCCGCCTGTTCATCGGCGCGGCGGCGGTGTTTCTGCTGGCAAACGTCGTGGCCTTCCAGCCGAACCTCTATGACAACAACAAGCTGCTGTATATCTGGTTCATGCTGACGGACATTCTGGTCTGCGACTGGCTCTGGGAGGGATTCAGCCAGATGAAAAGCCGCCCGCTCCGGGCAACCGTCGCGGGACTCCTGGTGTTTCTCGGCACCTTTTCCGGCATTCTCTCCATGATGCGGGAGGCCGTGGGCGAGTATCAGCTCCTGTCCGGGGAGCAGGCAGAGGCGGCGGAGTTTATCGTGGAAAACACCCCGGCGGACAGCCTGTTTCTCACCGCCACCGTTCACACAAACCCCGTCTCCGTCCTGACCGGGCGAAACATCCTCTGCGGCCCGGGGCTGTATCTCTATTACCATGGCGTCAGCTATCAGGAGCGGGAGGCCCAGGTAGCCCTGATGTATTCGGACAGCGACGCCTTTGAGGAATACGCCGCCCTGTACGGCGTGGATTATGTCTATATCGGCAGCAGCGAATACGCAAACTACGACGTGGATTATGATTATTTCGCGGACAATTATCCGCTTATCTATCAGTCGGAAACCATCAGCATTTTTCAAATATCTCAGGAGGCCGCGGAAGCGACTGCGCCCTGAGACGCGCCATATTATCAGCTTATTGGAGGTAAACCCATGAAGAAACTGTTATCTGTCCTGCTGGCGCTGGGGACGCTTTTTGCCCTGGCCGGATGCTCCTCCGCAGCGGAGGAAACAGAAGCCGCGCCGGAGGCCACCGCCACCCCTACGATAGAGGAGCTGCAGGCCGCCTCGGAATCGGACGCGGAAGCGCTGGCGAGGGAATTTGAGTCGTACGCCTCCTCCAGCACGGATGCGGAGGCAACTGCCGACGAAGAAACTGCCGACGAGGAGGAAGCGGCGGAAGCGACCGACACGAGCGCCTATGAAACCGCCCTGGAATACATCGGCCTGACGGTGGAGGAGCTTTACGAGGCCATTGGCGAGCCGACAGAGGCCCAATACGCCGCCTCCTGTCTCCAGAAAAACGCGGAGGACGGGCAGCTGTTCTATGACGGGTTCTATATCTGGTCTCTGCGCACGGAGGATTCGGAAATCGTCTATCAGGTATATCTGAACGACTGACCACGGTGTGCGTATGCAAAAGCTGAAAGCACTGCTTATAAAATACCGCGAGGCGGTCAGCTATCTCATCTTCGGCGGCCTGACCACTCTGGTGAGCCTCGGAACATATGCGCTGTTCGTGGGCGCGCTGGGCCTGCCGCCAACGGGCGGGAACGCGCTGAGCTGGGTGTGCGCCGTGGCCTTCGCCTTTGTGACCAACAAGCTGTGGGTGTTCCGCTCTGAGCGGCGGGGCCTTGCCGCCTGGCTGCTGGAGGCGGCAAAATTCACGGCGGGCCGCCTCGCCACCGGGGCCGTGGAGCTGTTCGGCCTCCCCCTCCTGATGCGCATGGGCCTTGACCAGACCATTTTCGGCATAGAGGGCGCCGCCGCCAAGGTGGTCGTGACAGTCGTGATCATCGTTCTCAACTATTTCATTTCCAAATTCCTTGTCTTTCGGAAAAAGACAGGAGAATAAAAAAACGCCGCCATCGGCGAAAAGAGGCCGGTATCAAAACCGCAGTTTTGATACCGGCCTTCTGTTGTTTAATGTGTTTATTGGATGAACGGGATGTCCGTGTCCGTGCAGAGGTTGTCCAGTCCGTACACAATCAATATCTCGTCCGCATTCTCCTCCCGGGCAAGCTCGGAGATGGGGCGCTTGTAGTAGTGGGGATCTACGATGACGATTTTTTCATAATGGGCGGCCAAAAACGGGGTCAGGCAGTGGGCGAAGGAGTCCTGCACCAGAAGGAGCGTGCCGCCGGAGGCGCTGTCATTGTATACATATTGGAGGCTGTGGTTCCCGTCCAGGAAGAGGGTGTATTTGTCGTCCCCCTGGGCGTTTTCCTCAAAGTAGAGGGTGTCATAGGTCTCGCAGTCCTCTCCCTCCCAGATTTCCAGGGTGATATGGCCCTCCAGGGCCGGATTTTTCCAGACCTGGATGTCGTCCGCCGCCGTGAGATAAAAGCCGGAGGCGGCGCTGGTGGTGCCCTTGAATCCGGAGACGGCCTCAACATCAAACGCCTCCCGCGCCAGAGGCTCCAGCCCCAGCCGGTCACCAAGCGCCTGATAGGCCAGATAGGCCGCCTCCGTCGTCCAGTGGTGGTCAGTGCGGTAGTAGAGCGAGGTCTCGTCCTTTTGAGACACAAACGTCTCCCTCAGGTCGATAAGTGCAATCCCCGTCCCCTCGATGGCGTTGTAGATTTCAGAAAAATACAGGTCGTCCTGGTATTCCTCATGCAGGGCGGGCAGCTTGTCGCTGTAAACATACCCCGTGGAGGGGACGGCAATCAGTGTCGTGGGAAGGCCAGTATTTTCTGCGAGCGCAGTCAGGGCGATCAGGTTCCGCGTCAGGATGCTGTCCGCCGGAGACACCGGCTCGTTTATCAAATACCCGTCCTGGCCGTAGTAAACGCCGTTTGCGCCGTTATTCCCTAGGAACAGGGAATAATAGCTGTAGCAGCCAACAAAGAAGCTCCGCCCGGGAAAGTGGTCGGAGAGGTATTCCTCAAAATCATCTCCGAAGGAGCCGTCGAAAAGCGTCTCCGCCGTCAGAACCGGGTCATTCGCCAGATAGCGCTTTTCCAGGGCGGAATAGCCGTTTTTCGGCGCAAATATCAAGCCCAGCAGCCCGGCGGCCAGGGCCGCACAGAATACGCCGACTGCCAGAGGGAGTCTATGCTTTTTTTCCGATGCGGTTTTTCTCTCCATAATCGGCCCCTCTTAAAAACGGAAATACAAAAACGGGTTGTAGCTCTGATCTACCAGCGCGCAGGTGCATAAAAACAGACTCACAAGGCACAGCGCCGCCGTGATAACGCCGCCGGCCCTCCATGTCCGCACGCGGGCCATGAGCCGCGCCCCCAGAGGCGTGGAGGCAACGGCGGCAATCAGAAGCAGGGGAAGATAGCGCAGAAGCAGCACCACCGTCTCCCAGCTGGAGGTCATCCCCTGACCGCCGAACAGCGCGCCCAGGAAGGTTCCCAGCTGGCCAAAATCCTCAAAATAAAAGATGACCCAGCCAATAACGATGAAAAACAGCGCATATATATGCCGCAGCCAGCCGGGCAGCTTTTCCAGGAAGCGATGCAGAACGAATTTTTCCAGAATGAGCAGCACGCCGTAATACAGGCCCCAGAGGATGAAGTTATAGCTGGCGCCGTGCCACAGACCGGTCAGGAACCAAACGATGAGGAGATTCAGTATCTGCCGCTTCCGGCCCCGGCGGTTGCCGCCCAGGGGGATGTATACATAGTCCCGAAACCAGGTGGACAGGGAGATATGCCACCGCCGCCAGAAATCCGTCAGGCTGTCCGCCAGATAGGGATAGTTGAAGTTTTGCAGAAACTCAAAGCCCAGCATTTTCCCCAGCCCCAGGGCCATATCGCTGTAGCCGGAGAAATCAAAATATATCTGGAAGGTAAAGGCAATCCCTCCCGCCCAGCTGCCCAGGATGCCTATCCCGGAAAGCTCCTGGAGGCTGTCGCACAGCAGGCCCATCTGGTTTGCCAGCAGCACCTTTTTTGCAAGGCCAACACAAAAAAGGCATACGCCCTCCTGAAACTGGGCCATGGTCTCCCGCCGCCCGTCCAGCTGCGCCGCCACGTCCTTATAGCGGACGATAGGCCCCGCAATCAGCTGGGGAAACAGAAACACATAGGTGCCGAAGCGAACTAGGCTCCGCTGCGTTTCCGCCTGCCCGCGGTACAGGTCGATGGTGTAGGACATAATCTGGAAGGTATAAAAGGATATGCCGATAGGCAGGGGAATGGACAGCTCCGGCAGGCTCAAAAACGGCAGCAGATTCAGCGTCCCCGTCAGAAGCCCCGCGTATTTAAAAAAGGCCAGCAGTCCCAAATCCAGCACGATGGAAGCGATAAGCAGCCGCCTTGCCTTTTGGGGCGCGCTGTCCCGGTGCTTTCCAATGCCCAGGCCGAAAAGATAGTTCGCCACAGTGGTGAACAGCATCAAAAACACAAATTTCGGCTCGCCCCAGCCATAAAACACCAGGTTCACCACAAACAGCCAGCCGTTTCGCAGCCTGCGGGGGCAAAGATAATACACCAGCAGCACCACTGGCAGATATACAAATAAAAATACTAAGCTGGAAAAAACCATGGCAAGAGCCTTCTGTCTTCGTCGTTTCGGAATGCAAAAAGAAGGCCTTCCGTAAATCAAACGAAAAAGCCTCGCTTTTTGTTATCAGCGGGTTTTAAAAATAGCTGTGATACAGCTCGGTCATGGATTCCGCGTCCGGGGAGATGATCATGCTGACATAGGTGCCGCTGGTCTCCACGCTGCAGGCCGCGATGACCTCATACTGCTCCGGGAGGTAGTTCTGCATCTGATTCAGCTTGGACTGATAGCGAGCCTCCAGCTTCTCCTCGATGCGGGTCGCGGCCTCCTCGTCCACGGCGCGAATCAGGACAATCTCGTCCGCGTCGATGCCGGTGGAGCAAATCTGCACGGCAAAGGAGTCCACATCCGCCGGGTCGATTCCATAAAAGCTTGTCAGGCTGTCCGCGGTGTTGACGGTCATCATCTCCGGCATATCATAGGTGCTGGCAATCTCGTCCATCACGGCGGTCAGGTCTACGTCCGCCTCCTCCTTGCCACCGCCGCAGGCGGACAGGGCCAGGAGCATTCCCACAGCCAGAACAAGGGCGCAGACGCGCAGGAGCTTATTTGTTTTCATGTTTTTCTGTCTCTCCTTCTGTCGGGGGACGCCGCTGCGTCCCCGCCAATGTTATTTTTTGCTTGCTGTAAAAAGCACCGCCGCGTTTATACGCCGTAGGGATGCTGTTCCAGGTATTCTATCCAGGCGGCGCAGCCCTCGCCGGAGAAGTGGATGCCCATGGCCTCCGGGTCGCTGCAATATTCCTCAATCAATGAACCGCTCTCGTTTTTCATCACAGAGGCCACGTCAAGATAGGTAAAGCCCTGCTCGTCACAATAGCTTTCCAGCGCCTCATTGAGCGAGTCTATCCGCTCGTTGCTCAGCGTAGAGGTCTCCTTGGAGGCGAGCACGGGTGTGACGCTTTCAATGAAAATCGCGACATCCGGGCTTTTCTCCAAAATGCGGGAGCAGTTCTCGTCCACATCCTCCAGGATGGCCGCGACGGAATAGCCGACGATGTCGTTTATGCCCAGCATGATATAGACCTTCTGCGCCCCGCTGGCCACCACCGCGTCCTCCAGATACATCTTTTCTCCCTGATAGGATGGGTGGACGGAATAGGCGTAATCCAAATCCCACAGCAGATTGCTCCAGCTGAGGCTCGTGGCCGTGTAGAACTGGGCGTCATCCAGGCAGTCCTCGCCATTTAGCCGTTCCTGGGTGACATACAGCTCCAGCCGGTAGCTTACGCTGTCGCCCACGAACAGAGCGTCGTCAAAAAAGCCGTCCGCCGCAGGCTGAGCGCGTGCGGCGGCTTCATCCAAAAGCTCCTGGGCCTCGGCCGCTACCGCCTGGGCTTCGGTCAGCTCCTGGGTCAGCTGAGAGTTTTCCTCCTCCAGCTGGGAGGTGGACTCCCTCAGCCCTGAAATAATCTTGGTCGTCACCAGCAGACACACGACGAAGGCAATCAGAAACACCAGCGCAAGGAGCGTCATGGTGGAGAGCATTCTCTTCTCCCGTCTTCGCTGGCGGAGGCGATCCGCCCGAACGCGATCTGCCGCAGACAGCCGGGGGCTTTGGTTCGCTGCCATAGACATCTCTTCTTTCTTTGCTGTTTATATGTATCGAGGAAAACTATTTAGTCGTTTCTCATAGTTCTTTTCATTGCCATTACAGGGTATCAGAAATTGTCAAAAAAAGCAAGACCTTCGTACAGTCTGCCAGGGTAAAAACACAAAAAAGTCCGACGTTTACCGCGGGCCGCTCCTTTTTACCAGCCCACGGCGGGGCCTTTTGCTCCGCGAAACGAAAAAACGCCCCGGTCAAAAGACCGAGACGTTTGTTTTTTCGGATAGTCCAAAATTACTGCGCGATGGCGTTGAGCTTTTTGGCCATGGCGGATTTTTTGTGGGCCGCGTTGTTCTTGTGGATAAGGCCCTTGGAAGCCGCCTTGTCAACGGACTTCACGGCAGCTTTATAGGTCTCGGCAGCCAGTGCGCCATCACCGGCGACAACCGCTGCATCAAACTTTTTCAGCTCCGTCTTCAGCGCGGATTTCGCGGTCTTGTTGCGGGCGTTCGCCGCCTTCTGAAGCTGGTCTCTCTTGGCCGATGACTTGATGTTGGGCATAGTCTTGCACCTCCTGTATAAAGTCTGAACATGATGTCCGCAGTAGTGTATTATACCAATTTCCGCGCCGGATTGCAAGCATTTTTTTCATATTTTTCTGTCACCAAAATCTATGGTTTTCCGGCGGCATAAACCGCAAGATGTTGCGAATCCACCCCGGAAACAACTGAAAAATCAGACGGTGTATAAATTTTTTCCGGCTGCGGAAACTATAATAAAAAGCCGAAGGAGTGATTTCTGTATGAAAGGATGCCGCACCGACCTGGCGGCAGAGGAGCTGCCCCAGGGCGGCGGACAGCTTCCTGGGGTCAAAAGCCAGCAATATCAGCGGGACGGTTTTCTGGTCACGGACGTGGAGGTGCTGGACGCGAGAGGCGAGAAATCATTATGTAAACCAACAGGCCGGTACGTCACCATGGATGTGACCACATTTTTCCATCGGGAGGAGGATTCCTTTCCACACGCGGCGCAGCTGCTTGCAGACTGCATCCGGGAGCTTATGCCATTGCAGGCGGAGGACAGTGTCCTGGTGGCAGGACTCGGAAACCCTGCCATCACGCCGGACGCGGTTGGCCCGATGACGACCGCCTCCACACTCGCCACCCGGCATCTAAAGGCACAAATGCCGGAGGATTTTTCCCTGTTCCGGCCGGTCAGCGTGTGCCAGACCGGCGTGCTTGGCACCACTGGCATGGAGAGCGCGGAGCTTATCCACGCTATCGCCGGAGCCGTATCGCCGCATGCCATTGTGGTCATAGACGCGCTGGCCGCGCGCTCCTCGGAAAAGCTTTGCCGCACGGTGCAGCTTGCGGACAGCGGCATCGTCCCCGGTTCCGGGGTCGGAAACGATCGGGCGGAGCTGTCCCGCCGTCTGCTGGGCGTGCCGGTGCTCGCGGTGGGCGTTCCCACCGTGGTAGACGCCGGAGACGGCCTGATTGTCACGCCCCGGAACATCGACAAATATGTGAAGGACGCCGGCAAGCTGATTGCCTATGCCCTGAATCTAGCCTTTCATCCGGGACTGACCGTGACGGATGTGGATATGTTCGTAGGATAAAGGCGGCGTTTCGTAAAAATAGCCGGGAAGCACTGGCTATTTTTTTAATGTATTGACATTTGGAAATGGGAGACGTATAATACAATATCGACCGACGGTCGGTCAGAACGGAGGAGCCAATGCGTATTACCAAAGACGCTAAAGAGCGTCGGAATGAGATTTTAGACATCGCCCAGCGGCTTTTTCACGAAAAGGGCTATGGGCAAACCACCATTGAGGATATATTGAAGGAGGCCGGCATCGCTAAGGGAACGATATATTATCATTTTAAGAGCAAGGAGGAGATTCTTTCTGCCATGATTGACCGGCAGCTTGACCGGCGGGAGGAGGAATTTTGCCGCATTGCGGAGAACGAGACCCTCACCCCCGTTGAAAAGCTGATGCAGGTAATTTCCTTGCAAGCCCAGCAGGGAACACTGGCCGAGGGATTGCATGAAAAGGAAAACGCCGAGCTGCACCAGAAAACCTTTCAGCGCAGTCTGTTGCGGTTTGCTCCGATTATGACAAAGATTGTAGAACAGGGCATAAAAAAGGGGGATTTTTCAACGCCCTACCCCAGGGAAGGAGTAGAGCTTCTGTTTTGCGCTTCCCAGCTTCACGACCCGGGAGTGTTTTCCTGGACACCAGAGGAGTACAGGAAAAAAATGGATGCCTTTTTCTGGATGACAGAGGCAACGCTGGGCATTTCACCGGAGGCAACGGCACAGCTGCATACGCTCCTCCAGGCTGCCATGAAACAGGAGGATGCGCATGAACACCCTTGAGAAAAACCCTTTCACATCCGGGCCGATTTTTGCACCCCTGCTGAAGTTTATGCTTCCTGTGCTGCTGGCAAATCTTCTCCAGGCCATGTATAGCGCTGTGGATTTGATGGTGATTGGACGCTTTGCCGCCGCCGAAACGCTCCAGCTTGCAAACGCCGCTGTGGGAACCGGGAGCATGATCATGGTCATGGTGACGTTTGTTATCAACGGGCTGGCTATGGGAACCACCGTCATTCTGGGACAGTACATCGGCGCAAAAGACCGAGAGGGCGCCAGCAAGGTGATTGGATCAGCCATTTGTATTTTTGTCCTGCTTGCCGCAGCTCTGACCGCGGCCATGGAGGCGCTTGCGCCACTCCTGGCATCATGGATGAATGCACCGTCTGTGGAAATGACCACGCAGTACATACGCATCTGCGGCGGCGGACTTCTCTTTATCACCGCCTATAATGTCATCAGCAGCATATTTCGAGGCATTGGCAATTCCAAACTGCCGCTGCTGTTCGTTGGCATCGCGTGCGTCGTGAACATTGTGCTCGACCTTTTTACAGTTTGTGTTCTGCACTGGGACGTGGCAGGCGTCGCCGTCTCTACCATCACGGCCCAGGCTGTATCCGTTGTGCTCTCTCTGGTTGTTATCAAACGGATAGACCTTCCCTTTTATGTGTCGGCAGGGAACATCCGTTTTCATAAAGTCGTTTCCAGCAAAATTCTGAAAGCTGGCATTCCCCTTGCCTTTCAGGATTTACTGACCAATCTTTCCTTCGTCATTATCAACACCGTCGCCAATCAACTTGGTTCTGACGCGACTGCCTGGGCCGCCATCGCCTCCGGCTATGCTGTTGACAATAAGCTGACCACATTTGCCATGATTGTCCCCACTGCCTTTCTGCAATCTATGGCAGTCTTTACCGCCCAAAACGTAGGGGCCGGAAACCGGGAACGGATTCAAAAGGGTTTGCGTTATATGCTGCTCACCGCCGCCGGGGTTGGCGTTTTGCTGTTTCTGGTCTGTATATTCTGCGGTAGCCTCATGGCCTCTGTGTTCACAGACGACGCTGAAACCATTGGCTACGCAGCTCAATATTTAAAGGGCTACAGTCTGGACTGCCTGATTTGCGCCGCCATGCTCACCATGCTGGGATATTTTAACGGCTGCGGACACGCTACCTTCGTTTTGGTACAGGGGCTCATCGGCTCCTTTGTCATCAGGATTCCCCTGATTCTCCTTCTGAAAGGATACGAGGGCGTAACGCTGACTCATCTTGGTCTGGGCTGTGCCTCTGCTACCATCGCCTCTCTTATTCTTTGCATAGGCTATTATGCTGTTAAAACAAGGAAAGGCACCATGTTCCCAGCCTCATTGTATCAATCCAAACAGACCGCATAGCAAATC
>JAJBVW010000206.1 GCA_020866945.1 Oscillospiraceae bacterium | reverse complement strand
GGACATTTAGAATTAACGGATTTAGCGAATTTTATGAATTCCAAATTGGAATCCGTGGAATTCAGAAAGAACAATGCGTTGTAAAGCGGACGGCTCCTGTGATACAATACAGAAAACGCCGTGGATTCGGTGGTCAGGGAATAGGGGAGGGATATGCCGTGACAACGCAGCAGATCCACTGCTTTTTGGAGGCGGCGAAGTATTTGAGCTTTACCGAGGCAGCGCGTCATTTGTTCATCACCCAGTCCAGCCTCAGCAAGCAAATTGCGGCGCTGGAGCGGGAATTGGGCGTGACGCTGTTTAACCGGGGGAACCGTTCCGTCACGCTGACGGCTGCCGGTGTGCTGATGCGGGCGGAATGTACAAAGATAGAGATGAGTCTTTCCGTGGCTACGAGCCACGCCCAGAGGCTGGCGCAGAACAGCGAGGGGCATCTTTCCATCGGAGTACTGGATCTGCTGGATCCGGGCAGATTTATCACCCCGGCCCTGCACCAGTTTCAAGAGAAAAATCCCGACGTTCTGGTGGAAATCCTGTGCTGCGGGTTCCGGGAGCTTCGCAATCGGGTGGCGCAAAAGCAGATTGACATGGTGTTCACGAAAAAATTTGAGCTGGAGAATATGTCCATGGTGGATTATATCGAGGCGTACCGTGTTACCCCGGCGGTGGCGGTCAGCTCCCACAGCCCCTTGGCGGAGCGGGATTACGTTACCATGAAGGAATGTGCGGAGCAGCAATTCGTCATTTTGGATTTGGACGAATGTCCTATCCACGCCCAGTCCTTGGTGGAGATGTGCGGCTGGGAGGGGCTGGTTCCCCGAATTGTGCGCTATGCCAACAGCAACGCGGCGCGGCTCCTGTATGTCCATGAGGGCTACGGCGTGGCGCTGGTGGATCAGGAGATTGCGGTACCCGCTTGGGCGGATATACGCGTGATTCCCATGAAATCCTCTCTGCAAAATCTGTTTGAGGACACAAACGTCATCCTGGCCTGGCGCGCAGACACGGCAAACCCGATGGCGGAGCGCTTTGCCAGCGTTGTGAGGGATTTGGCGGTGGAACATATGGACAGGGCGCCCACCACCCGGCTGTATTACGAGCGACCCTGAGAGAAGGGGTGGAGCATTCATATCTATACCCAGGGAGGAACGACAGTGGACACAGTATCGCTTTTAATTAAGCCCGCCTCTGGCCGGTGCAATATGCGGTGCCGGTATTGCTTTTATGAGGATGTGACGGAGCATCGGGAGGAGTCCGACCTGGGCTTCATGACCGAGGAGACGCTGGAACAAATGGTTCAGCAGGCCATGGAGGCGGCGCAGCGGCGGGTGAGCTTCGCCTTTCAAGGGGGAGAGCCTATGCTGCGGGGGCTTCCCTTTTTCCGGCGCTTCATTGAGCTGGAGGAACGCTATCGCAGGCCGGGGCTTCAAATCGAACATTCCATTCAGACCAACGGCACCCTGATTACCCAGGAGTGGGCGGATTTCTTCCGGGAAAACCGATTTCTGGTGGGCCTTTCCCTGGACGGCACGCGGGAGCTGCACAACGCCAACCGAGTGGACGCCAGGGGCAAGGGTACCTGGGACGCAGTCGTTCGCTCCCTGGGGCTGCTGCAAAAAAATCAGGTGGATGTGAATCTTCTCTGCGTTGTCACCGGCGCAACGGCGCGGCGGGGACAGGCGGTCTATCAAAGTCTGAAAAAGCTGGGCTGCCGCTATATGCAGTTCATCCCTTGTCTGGATCCGCTGGAGATGGAACGGGGCGGAATGGCCTATTCTCTCTCGCCCCAGCGATATGGTCAGTTCTTGTGCGTGGTTTTCGACCAGTGGTATCGGGACTGGGCGGCAGGGGACTACGTTAGTATTCGCTCATTCGATGACTATGTACATATGCTGGCCGGGCAGCCGGCTGGTACCTGCGCCACGGCGGGCCGGTGCGGGCAGTATTTCGTGGTTGAGGGGGACGGAAGCGTCTATCCCGGCGATTTCTTTGTGCTGGACGCGTGGCGCCTGGGCCGCCTGGGACAGCAGTCCCTGGAGGATCTAAGCCGGTCGCCGGTGGCGGCGCGGTTTTGCAGCGAGGGGCGGGGCACGCCGGGGGAATGTGCCGGATGTTCGTGGCTGCCGCTGTGCAACGGCGGCTGCCGCCGGGACTGGGTGGGCATGGAACGAAACTACCACTGCCAGGCCCTGCGAACCTTTTTCGAGTATTCCTATCCACGCATGGAGCAGATCGCCCGTCTGGAAAGACAAATGGGTCGGCGATAAGCCGGTTATAGCGTTTGCAGCAGCCCTGCGGTTCGTCGCCGCAGGACTGTGCTTTTGTCAGCTTATCCGCAGCAGGGGTGATGGGTGGTGTCGTCCCGGCTGTGGTTGTTTTGTCTGGGATCCTTCATGCACAGATGCACGGCGGTGGTGGTGAAAGCGTGGGGAAGAGCCAGGATGTTGGGATTGGGGCCAACGATTTTGCGCTTGGCGTCCTCCAGCGCCTCCTCCACGGCGGCGCGGGTCTTGAGACCCATGCCGCGGGCGATGCCCGGCTCCCGCGCCCCCACGATATAGATGGCGCTGGTGTTCATCTCCGCGATGTGGCCGCAGCTCATCATGGAGAAGCCATGGAAGGGGTGGAAGGCATTGGCGTAGCGATACTTGCGGATATATTCCGGGTTGGTGGCGAAATATTCCCCGTAGCGGTTCATATCCGGCAGAATCTGCATATAGTCGTGCTGAAACATTTCATACAGCTCCCGGATATAGGGCCAACGCTCGTCGTGGAACCAGCCGTCGCAGATGGAGGGGACGATGAACACGCAGCGGTCAGAGAGAATCCGCTTGTGGCGGATGACCTGGGCGGACAGGGCCTGCATCATCTGGATGGGGTTGGTACCCATGCCGTTGCCGTAGTGGAAGTTGGTGGGCATACCGAACACCACCACGTCGTATTGCTTTTCCGCCCAGTGGACATAGGTGCGCTTGTCGGCCACGGCCCAGCTCACAGGCTGCATTTCCTTCGCATAGCCGGAGAAAATGGCGATCTGGCGGGATTTGGTGTCCAGCACCGCATCGCAGCAGAAGAATTTCTTCCCCATCTTCTCCTCCATGAACATCCCCTGCTGGTCGAACTTGTTCCGCATTTCGCTGTTGGTGGACACGGGGACAAAGTCGGGCCGGTGCATGACCTGGGGGACATGGTGGGCGGCAATGCTCCGCCAGTGGGTAATGCCGGTGGCGCAGTGCTTATAGCCCCCGGAATAGCCGCCGTAGGGATTGCCCTGGGTGTGGCCGATCAGGATGGCCACGTCCGCGTCGTAGACATATTTGTTCATAATGACATGGTCGCCGTGGCTGGTATAGCCCAGGTCTACCAGGTGATCATAGTCCTCTGAGTCGTGGCTGGTGATCTGGCCGGTGGGATAGAACTGGGAAAAGAGCTGCTCGCCCAGGATGGTTTTCATCTCCGGCACGGTGGCGCGGGGGTGCAGACCGTTGGAAAACAGCAGCAGCACATCCTGCTGCCGGACACCGACGCTGTAAAGCTCATCCAGGCAGGCGGTAATGGCCACCTTGCGGTGAGAGGTGGGCTGGTTGCCGCCCTTGACGATGTCGGGGATGACGATGACCACCTTGTCTCCCGCCTTGGCGATCTCTCCCAAGGCGGGCATACCGATGGGATTGCGGATGGATTCCAGGGTGGCGGCATACAGGCTGTCCCAGTCCTGGGGCAGGCAGGGCGGATCCGGCACCGTCTCGCCGGGGATGAAAATGTCCGTGCTGTCGGGAAGTTCTGCGGATATCATGCCGTTGCCGTATTCAAAATCTAGCTTCATAGCGCTCCTCACTTTCCAAGATAGAGGCGGATAATTTCAAGGTATTCCTCCGGGTAAAAGCCGATTTCCCCGGAAAACCGGGTCAGGGCGATAAGCCCCCCGTCAATCTCCGGGATGGAGGCCAGCATGGCGGCATTGTCCGCCTTCAGGCCGCCGCCGTAGACCACCGGGACGGTCTGTCCCACCTGATCCTTGATGAAGCGGGCGATTTTGGTGATATAGGGCTTGTCCGCCGGGGTCTTTCCCGGCCCGATGGACCAAACCGGCTCGTAGCCGATGGCGACGCCGCTCAAATCGGCCCCGGCCAGCCCAATGGAGAGCTGCTGACCCAATACCTGCTGCCACTGCTCCTGCTCCTCCGAGCGTTCGCCGATGCAGTAGAGAACCTTCAAACCGGCCCGCTGGGCGGCCAGAACCTCCTGGTTCAGCAGCCGATTGACGGCGGCGGGATCGGAAGCTCCGGCCTCCGCCAGAATACCGGCTTTGTCGTTGCGTTCCTCGCAGTGGCCGATCAGCGTCCAGCCGCAGCCCATGGCCCGGACGACAGAGGCAGGGCGGTTTGTGGTGAAGGC
>JAJBVW010000003.1 GCA_020866945.1 Oscillospiraceae bacterium | reverse complement strand
CGCGTACCGGGGCTGCGCGTCTTTCGTTACTTCTTCCTCGCCGCGCGCGGCGTTGCCGGCTTGTGCGCTCCCCCCGGGGCCGCGGCGGGCGCGGGCAACGAGCGGGGCGGTTAAGAAGGGCCGGACGGAGGGCGGTCTCTATCTTCTGGAGGAGACGGCCAGGGAGGTCATAGAGGCCTACCGGGACGGCGGGGCTGTAGACGCACCGGACTACATGACGGAGCGGGCAAGGCTCATGGAGATCAAGCGCAAGAGCGAGGAATACGACCTGGGGGTGAAGCAGGGACAGCTCCACCGAACGGAGGACATCGAGGCAGCGCTGACCAAAACCCTTGTGAGCTTTCGGGCGCAGATAGAGGGGATCCCCACAAAAGCCGCGCCACAGGCGGCGAAAATAAAAAACAGCACGGCCATATTTGACCTGCTGAAAACCATGACAGATGAAGCGTTGGAGGTGTTGAGCGACCTTGGAGACATTACAGACGCAAAAAACGGAGCAGACGGAGGAGACCGCTGAAGAATCATTCTGGGGCGACATACCGCCCCACACGGTCGCCATGTTTCGCCGGGCGCTGAAGGTTTTAAAGCCGCCCCCGGACATTACGCTGTCCCAATGGGCGGATGAATACAGGTATCTGTCGGGTGAATCCTCGGCGGAGCCGGGGCGGTGGCGGACAAGCCGCGCCCCCTATCAGCGGGAGCCGATGGATGCCATTACGGACATCCATATCAAGCGGGTGGTGCTGATGTGGGCGGCCCAGATGGGAAAGACGGACTGCGCCATATTAAACCCGGTGGGATATTATATGCACTACGACCCCTCCCCCATTATGATACTGGAGCCAACGGTGGAGCTGTCGGAGACGATAAGCAAGACAAGACTTTCCCCCATGCTGCGGGACACCCCGGTATTATCCAAGCTGGTAAACGACAAGAGCCGGGACGGGAGCAACACTATACGGGAGAAGCGATTTCCCGGCGGATATATCGCCTTGCAGGGAGCCAACAGTCCGGCGGCGCTGGCCTCCCGGCCGATTCGGGTATTACTGGCGGACGAGATAGACCGCTACCCCGTGACGGCGGGTGCGGAAGGAGATCCCCTTTTTCTGGCCCACAAGCGGACGATGGCATTTTGGAACGCCAAGGAGGTATGCACCTCTACCCCTACGATGAAGGGGAACAGCCGGATAGAGACGGAATACGAACACTCCACCCAGGAGGTGTGGAACGTGCCATGTCCTGCCTGCGGGAAACTACAGCCCCTGACCTGGGCCAAGATCAAATTTGATGAACCAGCCTTCCGGGAAGGGACTAACACGGAGGTGCTGTGCCAGTGCGAGTATTGCGGGGTGGTATCCACAGAGCCGGAATGGAAGGGGCTTTTCACGGAGGGGAAGTATGTGGCGGCCTATCCCCGGCGAAAGACCCGGGGCTTTTATGTGAACGCCCTGGCCTCCACCTTTACCACCTGGCAGGAGATAGTGAGCGACTTTCTCACGGCCACGGACGAGGCGAAAAAGGGAAACATCGAGCAGCTGAAAAGCTGGACGAACACGGCCATGGCGGAGACCTGGGACGAACAGGGCGACGCGGTGGAGGAGAGCGACTTGGTAGCCCGGATGGAGTGGTACGACGCGGACGTGCCGGACGGGGTGATTCTCCTGACCGCCGGTGTGGACACCCAGGACGACCGCTTTGAGTATGAGATTGTAGGCTGGGGCGTCGGCGCGGAGAGCTGGGGAATCCAGCGGGGCGTTATCTATGGCGACATGAAGCAGCCGGAGATTTGGGAACAGCTGGACGCCGCGCTTTCCCAGAGCCTTACCAAAAGGACGGAACGGTGATGAAGCTCGCCGCCGTCTGCATGGACAGCCAGGGGCATTTCACCAACGAGGTAGACCGTTTTTGCAGCGAGCGCTGGGACCGCCGGGTGTGGTCTATCAAGGGCAAGGGCGGCATGGACGTGCCGTATATCCAAAACCCGACGAAGAACAACCGGGTGAAGGTTCCCAAGTTCACGCTGGGCGTGGACACGGGGAAATGCTTTGTGTATGACCGGCTGCGTGTGCAGGAGCCGGGGCCGGGGTACTGTCATTTTCCCTCAAACCGCATGGGCTACGACAGGGACTATTTCAAGGGCCTGACGGCGGAGAAGCGGGTGACGACATTCAAAAAGGGCCGGGCGACTACAGCCTGGGTTTTGAAGGACACGGGATTCAAGCGCAATGAGCCGCTGGACATGAGAAACTACGCCCAGGCGGCGATGGAGATTCTCCACGTTTACCCCGTCTCCAGCGGTACGGAGCCGCAGCCGGTCAAGCGTGGCCGCCGCCAGCGGCAAAAGGGTATTACAGAGTAAAGGGGGAAGTAGCATGGCGAAACGGAAAAAGCAGAAGGTATACGGCATTACACTGGACGCGGCACAGCGGCATCTGGAGCAGTGGATGGAGGCGGAGCTGGAAATTACCACTCACCAGAGCTACACCATAGGCGACCGGGTGCTGACCATGGCCGACTTGTCTCAGGTGCGGCTGGTCATAGACTACTGGAATGAGAAAGTAAAGGCCCTGGAGGCGGCGGCGACGAACGGACGAAACCGGGTTTACCGGGTTGTACCGAGAGATTACTAACGGAAAGAGACAGGGGGTGCGGGTTTTGGGAAACCGGCTGGATCATTTTATTGGGTATTTTGCGCCGGAGCGGGCGCTTCGGCGGGAACACGCCAGATATAAGCTGAGCTATATCCGCAACAGCGGCTATGGAAACTACGGGGCGAGCCGAACCAAAAAGGCTATGAAGGGCGGGTTGCAGGCGGCGGCAGCGCCGTGGAGGATATACACGACAATTTGCAGACCCTGCGGGTGCGAAGCAGGGATCTGACCATGGGGGTGCTCCTGGCCGCCGGGGCGCTGAAAACCTACAGAACCAACGTGGTGGGCAGCGGCCTTACGCCAAAGCCGGTGATAGACCGGGAGGCGGCGGGGCTTTCCGAGGAACAGGCGGACGCGCTGGAAAAAGAGATACTGCGGGAGTTTAATCTATGGGCGGACAGTCCCAACTGCGACGGGGAGCGGGCTTCCAGCTTTTATGAGCTTCAGCAGGTTGCCTTTTACAACTGGCTGATGAGCGGAGACTGCTTTGCCATACCGCAAATGAAACAGCGGGCAGGCTGGCCCTACGAGACCTGCATACAGCTGGTGGAAGCGGACAGAGTCTGCACGCCGGGGGACGCCGCCGGGATTGGGCTGGAGACGGACGAGAAAATCATAAACGGGGTGGAGGTAGATGAGAGCGGGCAGGTGGTGGCCTACTGGATCGCCAAGCACCACCCTCTTTCCGCCAGAGCCATGAACGAAAAAAACGACTGGACACGGGTGGAGGCATACGGCGCACGGACAGGACGGCGTAATGTGCTGCACCTGATGATGAAGGAGCGGCTAGGCCAGCGCCGGGGCGTTCCCATCCTGGCCCCTGTGATCGAGTCGCTGAAACAGCTTGGCCGGTATACGGACGCGGAGCTGATGGCGGTGGTGAATGGCTTTCCGGCCCTTCTTGTGACCCCGGTGAGTGCCACGACGGAGCTGCCCATTGGGGAGGCCGCGCCGGAGGAGGCGCTGGTGGACAGCGGGGACAAAAACACCATAGAGCTTGGGGCCGGTTCCATCATCGACCTGAATCCGGGGGAGACGGTGACACAGGTGACGCCGGGGCGGCCCAACGCCCAGTTCGACCAGTTTGTGACATCTATCGCCCGGCAGATCGGGGCGGCGCTGGAGCTGCCCTATGAGATACTGGTGAAACAGTTTTCTTCCAACTATTCCACCAGCAGGGCAGCGCTGCTGGAAGCGTGGAAGGCATTTTTGGAATGGCGGGACTGGATGGTGGAGAAATTCTGTCAGCCGGTTTATGAGGAGTGGCTTTCTGAGGCGGTGGCGAAGGGCCGGGGTCACGCGCCGGGGTATTTCACCGACCCCGCGAAGCGGAAAGCGTATACCCGCGCCGAGTGGTACGGCCCCACCCAGGGCCAGCTTGACCCCACCAAAGAGGTGACGGCGGCAGAGGCCAGGGTGAAGGCCGGGTTCTCCTCCCGGACGAAGGAGGCCATGGAGCTGACCGGCACGGACTTTTTGGACAATATGAAATCCGCAAAACGGGAGACAGAGCTGATGAAGGAGGCGTTCGGGGAGGAGACGACCGGGACGGCGAAGGAAGAACAGGATTGAATATCCATTCAAGATTTAAGCGCGCGGCCTTTTGGGCCGGGCGCTTTTTTTGGCTTGGGGAAATTTTTTCTGTATCGGCCTATGGCTGTTTACTTTTTAGAAAATTAGAGTATAATATAAACAGGAAGGGGGCACGATGATGTTCAGCAAGAATCTGCGGTATTATCGTTTGAAGAGGTCTATGAG
>JAJBVW010000196.1 GCA_020866945.1 Oscillospiraceae bacterium | reverse complement strand
ATATTGGCGCATGGTGGTATATATCTTGTAGTTCCCTATATTTATTTTTCGTATAAGTGGATTCGTACAAGTATTCGAAAACGGGATATGAACCGTTTTCTGTTTTTCGCCTGTTTTGCAATTTTGTTTACAATTACTGTCACGTCATATAGGTTTCTCACTTTGTTTATATTTATGGCATATGATTTTGGCATTAATAGAGAAACAGAAAGGGTTAGCAAGAAAGAAAATAGTATTAATCCTATAAGCAATGAAATGCGTTTGGAAGGACAAACCTAATGTCCCAACAAAAATCCCTAAAACTTAATTTCGTTATGAACGCCATCCTGACGATGTCGTCATTCATTTTCCCGCTTATCACCTTCCCGTATGTCTCGCGTATATTGCTGCCCACGGGGACGGGGAAAGTGTCGTTTGCCACGTCGCTTATCTCCTATTTTTCCATGTTCGCTCAGCTCGGCATTCCCACCTATGGCGTTCGTGCCTGCGCGAAGGTCAGGGATGACCGGGAGAAACTGACTAGGACGGCACAGGAGCTGCTCATTATTAACCTGGTTATGGACGTCGTTTCCTATGTCGCCCTGGCGATAGCTCTGATATACGTCCCCCGCCTGCGGGAGGATCGGGCGCTGTATGTGGTGGTCAGCTTCACGATTATTCTCACGTCTATTGGCATGGAGTGGCTGTATAAAGCCCTGGAGCAATACACCTATATCACGATTCGCTCCATTATTTTCAAATTTGTCGCGCTGGTCGCCATGTTCCTCCTCATTCATCAGCAGGAGGACTATGTGATATACGGTGCTATCTCTATTTTTGCGGCGTCTGCGTCCAATATTTTTAACTTCATAAACGCTCATAAATATGTCGACATGAAGCCGGTTGGAAATTATAATTTCAAGCGGCATTTCAAGCCTGTGGCAGTCTTTTTCGCCATGTCCTGCGCCACAACGGTTTACACGAATCTGGACACCGTTATGCTCGGTTTTATGAAAGGTGATGAGGACGTAGGCTATTATAACGCGGCGGTAAAAATCAAATCCGTTCTGGTGAGTGTTGTGACGTCGCTGGGAACGGTGCTGCTGCCAAGGTCGTCGTATTATGTGGAGCGCGGCCAGCTGGACGAGTTTAGGCGTATTACCAGTAAGGCGCTGAATTTTGTGTTTCTCGTCGCCGCGCCGCTTATGCTGTATTTTATTCTCTATGCGAAGCAGGGCGTCTATCTGCTGTCGGGAACCGCCTATACCGGCTCCATTGTATCCATGCAGATTATTATGCCGACCCTGTTGTTTATCGGGCTGACAAATATTTTGGGCATTCAAATGCTTGTCCCGCTGGGCCGGGAACGGGTGGTGCTCTATTCTGAGATCGCCGGGGCCGTTGTAGATCTTGCGCTGAACGCGCTGTTGATTCCGCGATTTGCCTCATCAGGGGCCGCAATCGGCACACTGGCGGCGGAATTTGTCGTCCTCGTGGTGCAGTTCGCGGCGCTGCGGAAGGATGTGGCGGGCACCTTCCGAAAAATTTCCTACTGGAAGATTGCCCTGGGCCTGTTGCTGGGAACAGCGGCCTCCTATTGGGTCGCTGGACTGGGCCTTGGAAACTTCCTGACCCTGGCAATTTCGGCCTGCCTGTTTTTCGGCGTGTACGGCCTATTGCTGCTGATAACGAAGGAACGCATGACGATTGAAATTTTTAACCAGCTTCTCGCAAAGCTGAAAAAGAAAAAAGACTGATATTTTATAAAATTGCAGGAGTGAAACATGAAATATAACTACCTAATCGTCGGCTCCGGCCTGTACGGGGCGGTGTTTGCCCATGAGGCGCGGGCGCGGGGGAAATCTGTCCTGGTGATGGACAAGCGGCCAAACATCGGGGGCAATGTTTATACCGAAAATATCGAGGGGATAAATGTCCACAAATACGGCGCGCATATTTTCCACACCAACGATAAGCGCGTCTGGGACTACATCACCCAGTTCGCGGATTTTAACCGTTTTACCAATTCCCCGGTGGCGAATTATAAGGGTGAGCTTTATTCCATGCCCTTCAATATGTACACCTTCAACAAAATGTGGGGCGTTGTCACGCCGGAGGAGGCGGAGGCCGTCATCAACCGGCAGCGTGCCGAGATTCAGGGAGAGCCGCGAAATCTCGAGGAGCTGTCCATCTCCCTGGTGGGCCGGGATATTTTTGAGAAGCTGGTCAAGGGCTACACGGAAAAACAGTGGGGCCGGGACTGCAAGGAGCTTCCCGCGTTTATCATCAAGCGTCTGCCGGTGCGCCTGACCTTTGACAACAACTACTTTAACGCCCTCTATCAGGGCATACCCATCGGCGGTTATACGAAAATGGTAGAAAACATGCTGGACGGTGTGGAGATTCGGCTGAACACAGATTATCTGGCCCATAAGGGGGAGCTGGACACCCTGGCGGAAAGGGTCGTCTATACCGGCCCCATTGACGCCTATTTTGGCTATTCCCTGGGGACGCTGGAATACCGCTCCGTCCGCTTCGAGACGGAGGTGCTGGACAAACCCAACTTCCAGGGCAACGCCGCTGTGAACTATACCGATCGGGAAACTCCCTGGACGCGGATCATCGAGCATAAGTGGTTTGAGTTCGGCAAGGACGCAAACGGTAACGACTTGCCCAAAACGGTGATCAGCCGTGAGTACAGCTCGGAATGGAAGCCTGGTGACGAGCCGTATTACCCTGTCAACGACGACAAGAATGGCAAGCTGTACGCCCGGTATAAGGAGCTGGCGGATCAGGAGGATAAGGTCATCTTCGGCGGACGTCTGGGCGAGTATAAATACTACGACATGGATCAGGTCATCGCCGCCGCGCTGGAGACGGCGGCGGAGCTGGATTAATCCACTCTTCCCCCTTCGTCAAAACCACCCAAAACACACCCATCCCATGCGCCAAAACACAACCAATTTCAACAAAATGCTCAAAATCGGCCCTCAAAACTGTTAAAAGTGCCTTGACAAATCCTTTCAAGAGGTTTATAGTGCAATCATTGAAACGGCAAGGACGTCGCAGCAATTACTGTGACGTCCTTGCCGTTTTCTATTTTTTCCCGTCTGTATGTGTCTGCATATGGGAAGCACGAGATTAACATCATTAAAGGAGGAGTATAACAATGACACAAGAAATCATTGAGGGAGTGCAAGAGATTGTTTCCGGCACTACGTTCAGCGTCTGGTTCCTGATCGGCGCGGCACTGGTGTTCTGGATGCAGGCCGGCTTCGCCATGGTGGAGAGCGGCTTCGCCAGAGCCAAGAACACCGGCAACATCCTGATGAAGAACCTGATGGACTTCTGCATTGGCACGGTGATGTTTATCCTCATCGGCTTCAGTCTGCTGCTGGGGGAGGATATCCTGGGCATCATCGGCAAGCCTGGGTTTGACATCTTCACCGACTACGCAAACTTCGACTGGTCAAACTTCGTCTTTAACCTGGTGTTCTGTGCTACCACCGCCACCATCGTCTCCGGCGCTATGGCCGAGCGCACCAAGTTCTCGTCCTACTGCATTTATTCCGCCGTTATCTCCGCAATCATCTACCCCATTGAGGCCCACTGGGTCTGGGGCGGCGGCTGGCTGGCTCAGATCGGCTTCCATGATTTCGCCGGTTCCGTTGCCATCCACATGGTGGGCGGCGTGTGCGCCCTGATCGGCGCGGCCATGGTCGGCCCCCGTATCGGCAAGTTCGTCCGGGATAAGGACGGCAAGGTCACGAAGGTTCACGCCTTCCCCGGCCACAACATCTCCATTGGCGCCCTGGGCGTCTTCATCCTGTGGCTTGGCTGGTACGGCTTCAACGGCGCCGCCGCCACCTCTGTGGAGCAGCTCGGCTCCATCTTCTTGACCACTACCGTTGCCCCCGCCGTGGCCACTGTGGTCTGCATGATCTTCACCTGGCTGAAATACGGCAAGCCCGATGTTTCCATGTGCCTGAACGCGGCATTGGCCGGTCTTGTGGGCATCACCGCCGGGTGCGACGTAATGGACTGCTTCGGCGCGATTATGGTTGGCATTGTTTCCGGCCTGCTGGTGGTGTTCGGCGTGTGGCTGCTGGACTATAAGCTCCACATCGACGACCCTGTGGGCGCTGTGGCCGTTCACTGCTTCAACGGTATCTGGGGCGGCCTGGCTGTGGGCCTGTTCGCCACCACCTCCGCCCCCGGCAACGACAGCGTGGTGGGCCTGTTCTATGGCGGCGGCCTCTCCTGCCTGGGCATTCAGCTTCTGGGTGTGGTCGCTATCATCGCATGGACTGCCGTTACCATTTCCCTGTTCTTCCTGCTGCTGAAAAAGACCATGGGCCTGCGGGTCAGCCCGGAGGATGAAATCACCGGCCTGGACATCAGCGAACACGGCCTGGTCAGTGCTTACGCCGACTTCATGCCCGCTATGGGCGCTGGCGTCGCCTCCATCGGCACCGTCACCGCCGAGCCTGCTGCTCCCGCTTCCGCTCCGGCTGCCGCCGCCCCCGCTCCTGTGTCTGTGGATGACGCGGTACCCGTCCAGGTGCGCTCTACCAAGCCTGTGGCCAGCGATTCCGATGTGAAGCTGACGAACGTCACCATCCTGCTCCATCAGGAGAAGTTCGAGGATCTGAAGGCCGCCATGATGGGCATTGGCATCACTGGCATGACCGTCACCAACGTCATGGGCTGCGGCGTCCAGAAGGGCAAGCCCGAATATTATCGCGGCGTTGCGCAGGACATCACCCTCCTGCCTCGTATGCAGGTGGAGATCGTGGTCAGCAAGGTTCCCGTTCAGACCGTTGTGGACACCGCCAAGCAGGTGCTGTATACCGGCCATATCGGCGACGGCAAGATCTTCATCTACAACGTCGAGAATGTCATCAAGGTTCGCACCGGCGAGGAAGGCTATGCCGCTCTCCAGGACGTGGAGCAGTTCTGATAATTTAATAATCCTCAAATCAGTATAGATTCAGACGTTTCTCCTTTCAGTAGTATGGGCCGCCCCAGGGTTTTCCCTGGGGCGGTTCCGTTTACATGGAGGCCAGTTTATTTTCGGTTTAGATTTTTGGATTAGTAATATAATGTGATGTTGTGTCCACACTGGGCAGAGCATGGGGAGGAGCAGGAAATGATAACCAGCCGTTGAAATGGAGGTATCCCATGCAAAAAATCGCGGCGTTTATTGTGAGAAAGCGGTACGCGGTGCTGGGGGTCGTGGTGGCCCTGACGCTGCTGTGTACCTTCCTGGCCACCAAGGTAGAGATTAATTCCGACATGACCAAATACCTGGCCGATGATTCCTCTATGAAAATCGGCATGGACATCATGGAGGAGGAGTTTGGAGATACAGAGGAGAGCCAGACCATTCGGGTCATGGCCCAGGGGCTGGACGACGGGGAAAAGCAGACCCTGCTGGAGGCCCTGGAGGCCCTGCCCTATGTGTCCTCCGTGGCCCATGATGAGAGCGAGGACTACAATTCCGGGGACTACTCACTTTTTGTCATCAGCACGGAGTACGAATATGGCTCGGAGGAGGAGACGGCCATCGAGAGCGCCCTGGACGAGGAGTTCGGCGACTATGACCTGACCTGGCAAAACGACGACGACAGCGCCATGAGCCTGAAGCCATGGATTATAGCCGTGGCCGTGGTGTTTCTGCTGATAGTCATGCTGGCTATGTGCGAGAGCTGGATAGAGCCGTTTCTGTTCCTCATCGCCATCGGTTTTGCGGTGCTTATCAATACAGGGACGAATATTGTCCTGGGCAGCGTTTCCAATATCACAAACTCCATCGCGGCGATATTGCAGCTCGTGCTGTCCATGGACTATTCCATCATCCTGATGAATCGCTATCGTCAGGAGCAGGCCCTATGCCTGGATAAGGAAACGGCCATGACCAGAGCCTTGACCCATGCCTTTTCCTCCATCACCAGCAGCTCCCTGACCACCATGGTGGGCCTGCTGGCCCTGGTGTTCATGAGCTTTAAGATTGGCAGAGACCTGGGTCTGGTGCTGGCGAAGGGGGTTCTTATCAGCCTTCTTAGCATCTTCACGGCCCTGCCCGGCCTGGTGCTGGCCTGCGACGGACTTATCAAAAAACGGTGAAGAAGACCTTATCCCCGCCCATGGGGGGCCTGGCCCGCTTCAGCTATCGCTTCCGCTACGGTCTGGCGGCGGCGTTTCTTGTGATGTTCGTGGGCTTCTATTTTGCCCAGCAGCAGACGGAGACTGCCTATACCCTGGAGAGCGAGGACGAGATTGCAGACATATTCCCCAGCGAAAGCACCCTTGTGCTGGTCTATGAAAACCAGGATGAGGATGCCGTTGCCCTCCTGGCGGAAACGCTTTCAGAAAACGACAGCGTCACCCAGGTGCTGGGCTACCCCAACCTGCTGGGAAAGGAATACACCGCCGCAGAGCTTCTGGACGCCGTAGACGATTTGAGCGATACCTTCGGCATGGAGACGGACATGGACATGGACGAGACCATGCTGGGGCTAATATATTATATGTATTATGACGGCGCTGTCGGGGCGCTGGATATGGAGAGCTTTCTCACCTTTCTGTCGGAGGAGGTGCTGGAAAGCGACAGCTTTGGGGATATGATAGACGAGGACCTGTCCGCCCAGGGGGAGAAGCTGGCGCGGTTTTCCAGCGCGGAGGAGCTGACCCGTTCCAGGACGGTTCAGGAGCTGGCGGATTTCCTCGACATGGACGCGGACACTGTGCAGAGCCTGTTGCTGTATTATTACACCCAGCACGGCGGCGCGGAGACCGGCAGCATGACCCTGAAGACCTTCGCGGACTTCGTGGTGGACGAGGTGGCCGCAGACCCGGATTACAGAGACCTTTTCGACGCCGATACCCTCTCGGAGCTGGAGCAGCTTCAAGCCTATACGGACGCGGATGCTGTCACCACGGGCCTGTCCTATACCGGCATGGCCGACGCCCTGGGCCTGGACAGCGGCACGACCCGGCTGCTGTATGTCTATTACTTCGCCACCCAGGGAGGCTATACCCCCGGCTCCATGACCATCAGCGAGTTTGTCCGCTTCGTTCAGGAGGACGTGCTGACGGATTCCACCTTCTCTTCCTATTTTGACAGCGACACCGCCGCCCAGCTTGAGACCTTGGCTCTCTATACGGATGCGGACGCGATAACCCAGCAGTATACCGCCGCAGAGCTTGCCTCCGTCATGGGAATGGAGGAGAGCCTTGTCCAGACCGTGTATGCCTTATATACTGCGGGGGACGTGAGCGACAAGACCATGACCCTGGGGGATTTCACGAGCTATCTTACGTCCGGGGTGCTGGACAGCGCTCTTCTGTCTGGGTCGGTGGATGACGCCACAGCGGCGCAGCTATCCTCCCTCAGCGCTCTGATCCAGGCCGCTGCCGGCGGCCAGACGCTGACGGCCTCGGAGCTGGCGGCGCTTTTGGGCATGGATGAGACTACGGCGGCGCAGCTTCTCTCCCTGTACGCCATGGAGCAGGTGAGCGAAGAGAATATTGCGAATACCGCCCTGACCGTGACGGAATTCGCCGCCTTCCTGACGGAAAGCGTGCTGACAAACGAGAGCTATGCCTCCCAATTCAGCGCGGAGGAGGCCGCTCAGATACAGAGCCTTTACGCCCTGCTCCAGGCGGGAGCCTCCGGCCAGGCATATACGGCGGCGGAGCTGGCCGCTATGACCGGCATGGATGAGGCGGCGGTAGGCCAGCTTCTGTCCACCTCCGCCAGCGGAGAGGCACAGGACACGGAGACCGCGGAAGAGGGGGAGACTGAAACCACAGAGACCGCCGCAGATGCGGAATCCGAAGCTGAAGAAACTGCCGCGAACACGGAAACCGAGACTACAGAGACCACTACAGATGCGGAAACTGAACCCGAAACCGAGCCGACCATGACCCTGCCGGATTTCCTGACGTTTGTGGTGGAAGGCTTTTCTGACACGCTGGATGAGGGGACGCTGACCCAACTGACCCAGATGCAGGCGCTGATAAGCCTGGCACAGTCCGGGCAGACACTGAATGGGGAGGCCCTGGCCCAGACGTTCGGCATGGAGTTCGTCCAGACGGAGCAGATACTGCGGCTGTACCTGGCCCAGGGGGAGCAGACCGCCGCCCTGGCGGATTTTACGGCCTGGCTGACGGGCACCCTCCTGGAGGATGAGACCTATGCCGCTCTCTTTGATGACAGCGCCGCCGCACAGCTCACCCAGATGAATCAGCTTGTCCAGCTTGCCGCCAGCGGCGCGGCCCTGACCCCTGCCGCTATGGCCCAGGCATTAGGGCTGGAGGAGGAGACCGCTGACCTGGTGTTTCAGCTCTATTACGGACAGGCGGACAGTACCATGTCTCTGTAGGAATTTGTGGATTATCTTCTGAATAACCTGGCCCAGAATTCCCTGACCGCCGCCTATTTTGACAGCGATACCCTGGCCCAGCTTACCCAGGTCAGCGGCCTGATGCAGTCCACTCAGGATGGCACGGCCTATACCTACAGCGAGTTGGCGTCCCTGCTGGGCATGGACAGCGCCACGGTGAAGCTGTTATATACTCTCTATGACGGAAACAGCGGACAGCTTGCCTCCTGGCGTATCTCCATGGTGACGATGGTGGATTATCTGCTGAGCAATAGCGGCAGCTTCTCCTCCATGATGAGCGGCTCCGCCCTCTCCCAGCTTCAGACGGCCAGCGACATCATGCACGGAGCCATCAGCGGCACCCATTACACTGCCGGGGAGATGGCCTCTCTCCTGGGCATGGAGACGGAGCAGCTCTATCTTCTTTATATCAGCGAATACGGGGACACCAGCACCTGGCAGCTCTCCATCCATGAGCTGCTAGATTTCCTGGCGGAGGAGGTGCTGGCTGATGAGGACTATGCCGATATGCTCACCGATGAGGAGCGGGAGCAGCTCGCCGGGGCCAAGGCCATGGCGGACGGGGTGCTGTCAGGGGAGACCTATACCCCGGCAGAGTGCGCCGAGCTGCTGACAGCCCTGACAGACCAGATGGACGAGGCCACCGTGGAGCTTCTGTATCTCTACTATCAAAGCGTCAACAACGGCGACGAGACCTGGACTCTCTCTATCGTGGAGCTGTTCGATTATCTGAGCGGCGACATCCTGGATGATGAGCGCTTTGCCCAGTGGATAGATGCGGATATGCGCGCCGAAATCGAGGACATGGGAGATTCCCTGGCGGAGGGGGTGGATATGCTGAAAAGCGACGACTGGTCGCGGCTGATTATCTATTCCACCATGTCCGACGAGTCGGAGGAGACCACCGCCTTTTTTGACAGCCTGACCGCCTGGCTGGAGGACAACCTCCAGGGGGAATATCACCTGATTGGCAATTCCGCCATGGTCTATGAAATGCAGGATAGCTTCGGCGGCGAGATGACCTTTATCACCCTCCTGACTGCCGCGGCCATCTTCCTGGTGGTGGCGCTGACCTTCCGCTCTCTGGCGGTGCCAGCCATCCTGGTGCTGCTGGTGCAGTGCGGCGTGTATATCACCGTCACGGCTCTTGGGCTGGGCGGCGGAGGCGTGTATTACCTGGCCCTGCTGATTGTGGAGTGCATCCTCATGGGCGCGACCATAGACTACGCTATTTTGCTCACCACCTATTACCGGGAATACCGGGCCAGTATGCTGGTGCGCCCCGCCCTGGAAAGCGCCTATAACGGCTCCATCCACACGATCCTGACCTCCGGTCTGATTTTGATTCTGGTTCCCGGGATCGTCTCCTTCTGCTTTGAGGAAATGGCCATCCGGCAGATATGCCGGGCCATATCTATCGGCGCCCTCTGCGCCAGCCTGCTGATTCTGTTCGTCCTGCCCGGCCTCCTGGCCGCCTTCGACAAGCTGGTGACGAGGAAAAAGGAACGCTATACCGGGGCGGACGACGGACGCTAGTCCGTTCAGCGCTGGGGCCGAAACAGCCAAGAAAAAACCAGGGTCAGGCTATCCCGTCGGGGGGCCTGACCCTGGTTTTTCCTGTGTTATGTTATCGCCGGCAAGCGCCGTGCCTGACAGCGGCGTATGCTTACTGTACAGCGGCAAGCAGCGTCTCCAGCAGAGCGGGGATGTCGGAATAGGTCTGGATGTCCCGGCCAAAGGCGTAGTCAACGCCGCCAATCAGAAGGAACACATCCTCCGAAAGCGCTGTCCAGGCATAAAACTCCATTTCCTGACTGTCGCCGTCATAGCTGCATAGAACGGCCACATAGGCCACATCCTGCCCGCCGACGGTGACGGTTTGCAGCTCCGTAATGACCGCGTCGTCATAGTAATCGGCGTAATCCTCAAAGCTGTCCCCATAATAGTATTCCATATCCTCCGCCGTAAAGTCGGTATACAGGGAGTAGAACACATAGGCGTATTCGTCGTCGCCTGTGTCCGCGTCGAAGCAGATCCAGGTGCTGTCGGAGCTGCTGTCGTCTATGGCGTGGCCCGCCGGGACGGCGATGCTCACGGTATTGCTGGAATAGCCGTCCTCCAGAATATATGCGCCGTCCTCGCCAACCGTCAGCTCATAATCGCTGCTGTAATCTTCATACAGCTCGTCATAGGAGACGGCGGATTCAATAACCTCGTCCGGCACAATGATTTCGTCCACGTTGTTAAAGCCTGTATAGTTGACCGTTATCACGCAGGGTTCCATGGAGAAGTCAATGTCGTCCTCCTCAGTCAGATCCAGGGACGACACAATCGCGGCGGTCAGGCTGTCCCCAAAGTCTACCGTGGCCTGCACGGGCAGCAGGGTCTCCGTGTCCAGCAGAATGGTTTCCTCCACGGTCAGGGCGGAATAGTCCATCTCTCCCGTCAGGCTGGTAAGGCCCATCTCGTCCATCAGCGTCTTCAAATCGTCTCCCTGAATATCACAGGTCAGCCCAAAGCACTCGGGACCATTCCCCATCTGGGTCTCCTCGGCCAGGGTGCAGTCGGTTGCCATGTTCAGGATTGTATAGTTCTCCATCAGGTCGGCGTCCAGCTCGATTTCCATTTTATACCATTCGCCATCGACGCCGGCATAAGTCACATAGACCCCGTCCTCCAGCACGACATAGCTCTCCGTGGTCGTCGCCATGCTTTCCTCTTCGTAATCGGCCTCATAGGTGACGGTGGCGGACACATAGGCGGCCTCCGGGTCATTCGTAACCTGATAGACATAGCCCATGTCCGTGACCACGTGCTCTCCTTCAATGGTCATATCCATGGTAAAGCTCATGTCCATGGTCATGCTGGAAACATTTTCAATATTTTCCTGCATGGCCGCCAGCAGGCTTTCCGCCGTCAGCTCCGCCTCTGCCGTCAGCTCTGCATCCTCCGAGGTATCATCCAGTGCCTCCGCTGTGTCTTCGGCCTCCAGCGCCGCCTCTGTCACTGCGTTTCCCGTGTCGGTGCTGCATCCGGTCATGGCCAGCAAAAGCAGCATAGCCAGCGCCAGCAGCAGAGAAGTTGTTCTTTTCATCATGCTTGTCTCTCCTTTTTTGAGGTTTTTCGTTTATATCATACTATAAATTTCACCGGTTGTCTCTTAAAATTTTATTAATCTCCCGGTAAAGTTCTCATTGTATTGCGTCCACCAGGGTTTCCAGCAGGGTGGAGAAATCGATGTCGTAGTCGTATTCATAGCCGGTCACCAGAACCTGCACATCCTCCGCCATCTCGACCCAGGCGCGGAAGTTCAGGCATCTGTCCCCATCGTCATAGGTGTAAATGACGCGCAGACAGGTAACATTCCGTCCGCCGACGGTGACAGTCTCCGGCCCGGAGATCTCCACGTCTGCGTAAAATTCCCTGTAAATCTCAAAGCTGTCCCCGTAGATAGATTCCATATCCTCCGCTGTGTAGTCCGTATACAGCGTATAGTTCATCCAGGCATAGGCGCTGTCTTCAAGGTCAAACCAGAGGCAGGTGCTTTCAGAGCTTTCAGCGTTGAAAACGTGTCCCGCGGGAGCGGCAATGCGCACGGTGTTGTCGGAATAGCCGTCCTCCAGCACATAGATTTCGTCCGCGCTGATCGCTTGCTCTATCTCCTCGGTGGCTTCTGCTTCCTCGATGGTCTCCGTCGTCTCGGCGGCCTCTGTTTCCTCAGAAGTCTACGTCGTCTCAGTGGCCTCTGTTTCCTAGGTGGTTTCCGTCGTCTAGTATCGCTCTTCTTCCTCAGAAGTCTCCGTCGTCTCGACGGTCGCTGTTTCCTCGGCCGCCTCCATATCCGCCGTGTCTGCGGCCTCCTGGACTGACTCCGTAGCTGTGCTGCTGGTATCGCCGCTGCATCCGGCCAGCGCCGGCAAAAGCAGCATAGCCAGTGCCAGCAAAAGGGATATTCGTCTTTTCATGATACTCGTCGCTCCTTGTGTTTTTTGGCCTCTCGTTGACATCATACTATAAAAACGGTCGGTTGTCTCTAAAAAAATTATTAATCTCCCGGTAAAGCCCTCAAATTTTGGAAAAAATCCCGCAAAAGGGCAGCGCATTCCTCTTCCAGGATGCCGCCGTATATGGCGGGGCGGAAGCCGTAGCGCTCCTCGAAGAGGTTCAGCACGCTGCCGCAGGAGCCGGTGACAGGCTCCCTGGCCCCATAGACCAGCACAGGCAGGCGGGCGTTTATCACTGCGCCGGCACACATGGGGCATGGCTCCAGGGTGACATAGAGGGTACACCCCTCCAGCCGCCAGGTGTTCAGGGCCTGGCACGCCTGGGAGATGGCCTCGATCTCCGCGTGGCAGACGGCGCTGCGCCGTTCCTCCCGCCGGTTCCGGCCCCGGCCTATGACCTGACCGTCCCGCACAACGACAGCCCCCACCGGCACCTCACCGGCCTGGGCCGCCTCCCGCGCCAGGGCCAGGGCCAGGGCCATATAATCCTCCCGCTCCATGGATTTTCCTCCCCATTATGGTTTATCCCGTCAGCTCCAAACAGAAGCTGTAATTCACCGTTCCGCTGTAGCCGTCCGCGTCGTTCCAGACGGCTGTGACCTGGTAAACATATCCGGCCTGCGCCTCAATGGTTTCCCCATCCGTGGCTGCCGTCTGGACGACGAGCTGGTCAGAGACATTGTCCCAGTCGGTCTCCCAAAAGCTGTCGTCCCAGCACTGGACGGATACCGTGTCCGGGGTCATTTCAAACAGCAGGGAGACCGTGACATCCTCCTCCGCAACAGACAGGACGGGGATCTCCGTCTCATACAGCGGAGCCGCATCGGACTCTGTGCCAAGCACGGCGCCGCCGCTTTTATACTCCCAGGAATAGGTTCCCAGCGCCGCCGTGACCTGCTGCTCCTCAAAGCTCACCACCAGGGCCGGCGGCTCCCCCAGTTCTATGGACATCGAGCCTGCGCTGGTCGTTCTGACAAAACCAAGAACAACAGCAAGAAGGATAAAAAGCAGGTTCAGCACCACGAAGGCAATCAGCACCCCGGCGACCACCCGCCATATGCGCCGGGCGCGGCGGTTTTTCACCGCGAGCTGCTCATTGATGCGGGCAAGCTGCTCCGCCACGTCGCTGATGGACTCCTCCTGTGCCGGGGGCGCGCCCAAAAGCTGGTTCACGGACACCTCGAAAAGCTCCGCCAGCCTTTGCAGCATTTCCGCGTCCGGGACGGACAGGCCCTTCTCCCACTTAGAGACCGTCTGCCGGACAACGTGCAGCCGGACGGCTACCTCCTCCTGAGTAAAGCCCTTGGATTTGCGCAGGGCCTTGATGTTGTCTGATAACATATGCGGTTCCTCCTATACGTTCAGATTTCGCCTTCATCATACAGGGAAACCCGCCCGTTGCGCAAGCAACGGGAAGTAACAAAGGCTCTTATACAGAACGCAGAGCGCCCGCGAATGTTCCCGTGGGCGCTCTGTTTTTTCAGGCATCAGTTTGTTGAATCCTCTACCACCTCGCCGGTATTGCTGCTGTCGGCGGCCAGGGAGAGGATGGTGGTGCGCAGGGTGGACATGGAGCCGCTGTCGCAGACGTAATAGGTGCCCACCACCTGCTGAATGGCGTCTCCTATGAAGTACAAAATCGGCCCGGAGCCGTCGGACAGGGTGACGGATATGGTGATGGTGTTTCCCTCCGCCTCCGTCTGAGATTCACTGGTGGCAGTGATGGACGTAACAGCCTGGACAAGAGAGACCGCCGTATCCCCGCTCAGCGTGAGATACCCGCTCTGCCCGTCGATGGAATAGCTGACGTACACCCCGGTAACGGTCAGCTCACTGTCCCCATTGGCGGCGTCCGCCGCCGTCTGGAAATCATCCCGCAGACCGGTGATAAGGCCGCCCTCAAAGGCTTCTGTCTCCGTCTGCGGCACGATGGAGATGCTGGCGAGCGTTTCCGTGCCGCTGAGCCAGTAGTATACCGGTCCATAATCGCCGGAGACTGTCACCGTCAGGCAGGCGTCCGTGAAGGTGAAGGTATAGGCCGTCCCGTCCGCCATGGTGAAGATATAATCCGTATAGGTGGTCAGGTCGATGTTCTGGTCAGGGCTTCCCTCCACGCTGGTAACGGTGGCGTTCGCGAGTAGGCTGAACACCGTGCGGATGGTATCCTCGTCCGTGGCGGTGATGGTGGCACCCCCGTTGGAGCGGCGGCCCACGGAGACGGGGAGATTCTCCTCGAACCCGTCCGCGAAGGCGCGGACGCTGTCGTCAAAATACAGGTCGAACAGGTCGTAGCCGCTGTCATAGACCGGGAAGGTCAGGGCAAACAGCGCGTCCCCGCCGGTATAGGTATAGCTGCCCGTATAGGTGGTCAGCACCGAGCCGTTAAAGGTGACGGAATAGACCGTCCCATCGGACATGGTGAAGGCATAGGTGCAGCTCGTCCCCTCCTGGGCGGCGTCCTCATCCGCCCGGCTGGTGACGGTCATGTCCTTCAGGGCGTCGCAGGCGGCGATAATGGAGGCCCGGTCAAACACCGGGGAGGCGCTGCCGTCCCCCTCCTGGCAGCTCAGGGCCACAGGGGTGTCCTCATAGTAATTGCTGCCGAAATCATCCCAGCCCATGAAGGCGTAGAAGGACTTTTCTGTAAAATCCCCGTCCTCCGTCTGGTCAAGCTGGGGGCTGATGGAGGCCGATACCTCGTCCTCCGTCTCGTCCGCCGCGCCCGGCATAATGCTCACAAAGCTGCCGCAGGCGGTCAGCACGAAAAGCATGGCCGCTCCGCAGCAAAGCGCAAAAAATTTTTTCATATTCCGTCCCATCCTTCCGATGAAATGGCGTTGGTGTTCTACGCGCAATATGATAGCAAGGCGGCTTTTGTGGCTTCCCTCGGGCCGCCTGTGGCTATTATAGCATAGCTTTTCGATTTGGAAAAGGGGTCATATGACCGTCGCGTCAAACGTCCCCGCGTTTCTGTCCACGGTGCAGCGGACGGTCTGGCCGCCGCCGGTGCGGGTGAAGATCAGCCTGCCGCCCCCCGCGTGCTGGAAGCGGATGTCGCCGACCCGCAGAGCGGGAAGCCTGTTTTTCATTTGCGCGAGGGAACGGTACAGTGCCTGCATTTTCTCGTCCTCATGGCCCCAGGGGAAGGGCAGGCGGCACATGGGGTCAGGCCCGCCGGTCATGCCGGCCTCGTCCCCGTAATAGATAAGCGGGGAGCCGGGCAGGGCAAACTGCAAAAAGGCGGCGACGCGCCGCTCCTTCTCGCCCGGCAGGAGCGTGCCGATGCGCTGGGTGTCATGGGAGCCGAGAACGGTCATGCAGCAGTCCAGCGACCCGGCGGGGTAATTTTCCGCAATGGTCATGACGGTCTCCGCCAAATGCTCTCCGCCCTCCCGGCCGGAGGCGAAGGCCATGATGGGCTTGCGGAAGGGGTAGTTGATGGCCCCGTCCAGCTCTGCGCCGGTGAAATAGGCGCGCTGCACCCCGTAGCTGACCTTGTTGGACACGTCCTCCCACACCTCGCCAATGACGACGGCCTCCGGATTTTCCGCCTTCACCCGGCGGCGCAGCGCGGAGATAAACGCGTCCGGCAGCTCGTCCGCCACGTCCAGGCGGAACCCGTCCGCGCCCAGGCGCAGCCATTTGGCCACCACGCCCTGATCGCCCAGGATAAATTCCATATAGTCCGTATCCGTCTCGTTCACGCAGGGAAGTGTATCAATTCCCCACCAGGAGGTGTATTTTGCGGGAAATTCCTGAAAATCGTACCACTTATAATAGGGAGAAGCGGTTCCTTTCGATACGGCTCCCCCACCGAAGCGGCTTTCGCCGTCGAAATACACGCTGTCCCGTCCCGTGTGGGAAAACACTCCGTCCAGTACGATGCGAAGCCCCCGTGCATGGGCCTCGCGGCACAGGCGGACAAAATCCTCCTCCGTCCCCAGCATGGGGTCGATGCGGGTATAGTCCGCCGTGTCGTACCGATGGTTGGAGGCGGCCATGAAAATGGGGTTCAGATATATCACGTTCACCCCCAGCCCGGCGATATAGTCGAGCTTTTCCGTGATGCCGTTCAGGTTGCCTCCGGCGAAGTCGGAGGCGTCCCTGGTGGCGGGGACAAAGCTGTCAAAGTCCCGGAGGATGTACGGCTCCATCTTGTCCGTCAGGTCGCAGTCACCGCTTTTTGCGAAGCGGTCGGGGAATATCTGGTAATATACCACGCCCCGATAGCTTTCCGGCGGCTGATAATCCGCCGGCAGGACGGACAGCTGCCATCGATCTCCCAGTCCCATATTGGTGCCGTCCCCGGCTTTGAACAGGTCGAAATCCCCGTTTTTGTCCCAGATGTGAAAGCAGTAGAAATACAGCCCCGGCGTCTCCGGGGTAAAGCGGCCCCGAAACAGGTCGTAATCTCCCGCCGTCTCCGCCTTTTCCAGCGGAACCTCCAGGCCCTCCGCCGTCAGCACTACCTGGAAAGCCCCGCACTCTGTGGGAATATGTATGCAAATATGGCATTCCTGCCCTGCCCAAACCGGGCCGAACGGCGTTTTATGCGCCGCATCCCGGCTGTTGTATAGTATGTTCATCCGCGCCCTCCTGTGGGGAAAATGGTTTTCCTGTATTATAACACAAGGCCGCCTATGTGGAAAGCGCCCCGTTCCGGGCAATTTTCTTCCATAAGCGCCCGCTCCCTATTGACAAATACCCCCGTGGGGTATATAGTAGGGCTGTGTTGGATATACTATGCTATATTTTTAGAAGGAGGCGGCCATATGGGAGAGCCGGACTATTGCAGCCATTGCAGCATGAAAACAAAGGAGCGGCCGGAGGAGGAGTATAAAAAGCTGATGAACCGCCTCAACCGCATTGAGGGGCAGATTCGGGGCCTCAAGGGAATGCTGGAGCGGAACGCCTACTGCACGGACATTCTGGTGCAGTCGTCCGCCGTGTCGGCGGCGCTGAATGCGTTCAACAAGGAGCTTCTGGCAAACCACATCCGCACCTGCGTGACTCAGGACATCCGGGAGGGCCGGGACGAGGTCATCGACGACCTGCTGGCCACCCTGCAAAAGCTGATGAGATAGGAGGAATTTTTATGGAACAATATACCGTGACCGGCATGAGCTGCGCGGCCTGCTCCGCCAGGGTGGAAAAGGCCGTGTCCAAGGTGCCGGGGGTAACGAGCTGCTCTGTCAGCCTGCTGACAAACTCCATGGGCGTGGAGGGGGAGGCGTCCCCCCAGGCCGTCATAGCCGCCGTGACGGCGGCGGGGTATGGTGCGGCCCTGAAGGGCGGCTCCGGCGGCGGAAAAAGCGCCGCCTCGGCCTATGCTGCAGAGGAGGAGGCGCTGCGCGACCATGAAACGCCGGTATTAAAGCGGCGGCTCATCGTGTCCCTCGTGTTTTTGGCGGTGCTGATGTATTTCTCCATGGGCCATATGATGTGGGGCTGGCCGATCCCCGCCTGGTTTGAGGGGAACCACATTGCCATGGGCCTCGTGCAGCTGCTGCTGTGCGTCGCCGTCATGGTGATAAACCAGAAGTTTTTCATCAGCGGCTATAAAAGCCTCGCGAACCGCGCCCCGAATATGGACACCCTGGTGGCGCTCGGCTCCTCCGCCTCCTTCGCCTGGAGCGTTTACGCGCTGTTCGCCATGACGGACGCCGTGGTGAAGGGGGATGAGGCGCTGGTCTCGACCTATATGGACGAGTTTTATTTCGAGTCCGCCGCCATGATTCTGACGCTTATCACCGTGGGGAAGCTCCTGGAGGCCCGCTCCAAGGGCAAGACCACGGACGCGCTGAAAAGCCTGATGAAGCTGGCTCCCAAGACGGCCGTGCTGGTGCGCGGCGGCGCGGAGGAGACCGTCCCCATCGACCAGGTGCAGACGGGGGACGTCTTTGTGGTGCGTCCCGGCGAGAATATCCCCGTGGACGGGGTTATCCTGGAGGGGGCTACCGCCGTGAACGAATCCGCCCTGACGGGGGAGAGCATCCCCGTGGACAAGGGGGAGGGGGACGCGGTCTCCGCCGCCACGGTGAACCAGTCCGGCTTCATCAAATGCCGGGCCACCCGCGTGGGGGAGGACACCACTCTCTCCCAGATTATCAAAATGGTCAGCGACGCCGCCGCCACCAAGGCCCCCATCGCGAAGGTTGCGGACAAGGTCTCCGGCGTGTTCGTCCCGACGGTCATCGCTATCGCGGTCGTTACAACGGTCATATGGCTGCTGGTGGGGCAGACGTTCAGCTTCGCCCTCTCCCGCGGCATCTCCGTGCTGGTTATCTCCTGCCCGTGCGCATTGGGCCTTGCCACGCCGGTGGCTATCATGGTGGGTAACGGCAAGGGGGCCAAAAACGGCATCCTGTTCAAGACCGCCGTCTCCCTGGAGGAGACGGGCAAAACCCAGATTGTTGCCCTGGATAAGACCGGCACCATCACGAGCGGCGAGCCGCGGGTGACGGATCTGGCCCCGGCGGAGGGCTTCACGGAGGCGGAGCTTCTCTCCCTCGCCTGCGCGCTGGAGGCGAAAAGCGAGCACCCCCTGGCGAAGGCGGTTCTGCTCCGCGCGGAGCAGGAAGGGACTTCTCCTGCGGAGGTTACGGAGTTCCAGGCCCTGCCCGGCAACGGGCTTTCCGCCCTGCTGGACGGGGAGCCGGTGGTGGGCGGCAGTATGCGCTTCATCGGTGAGCAGACGGACATCCCCGCCGATCTGCTGGCCCGGGCGGAACGCTTCGCCGAGGACGGCAAGACCCCGCTGCTGTTCACCAGAGGGGGACGCCTCGCCGGCATCATCGCCGTGGCGGACGTTATCAAGGAGGACAGCCCCCAGGCCGTCCGGGAGCTGCAAAACATGGGCATCAAGGTCGTCATGCTCACCGGCGACAACGAAAAGACCGCCCGCGCCATTGGCCGCGAGGCCGGGGTGGATCAGGTCATTGCCGGGGTGCTGCCGGATGGCAAGGAGGCCGTTGTCCGCCGCTTGCAGCAATACGGCAAGGTCGCCATGGTGGGGGACGGCATCAACGATGCCCCGGCCCTGACCCGGGCGGACATGGGCATCGCCATCGGCGCGGGAGCGGACGTCGCGATTGACGCGGCGGACGTGGTGCTGATGAAAAGCCGCCTGTCCGACGTGCCCGCCGCCATCCGGCTCAGCCGCGCCACGCTGCGGAACATCCACCAGAACCTGTTTTGGGCTTTTTTCTATAACAGCATCGGTATCCCCCTGGCCGCCGGCGCGTTCATCGCCCTGACCGGCTGGAAGCTGAACCCCATGTTCGCCGCCGCCGCCATGAGCCTGTCCTCCTTCTGCGTGGTGTCGAACGCTCTGCGGCTGAATCTTTTTGACCTGCGCAGCGCGAAGTGCGACCGCCGCGTGAAGCATGAGGCCGCGCTCCCGAATCTCTCCGCCCAGCCGGAGCCGGAGGCCGCTTCTGCCGCCGTCATCCATATCAAGGGCATGATGTGCGCCCACTGCGAGGCCCGCGTGAAGCAGGCGCTGGAGGCCCTGCCCGCCATCGAGTCGGCGTCCCCTGACCATGAGACCGGCGCTGTCCCCGTCACCCTCTCCGCCCCACTGGACAAAAAGGCGGTCAAGGCCGCTGTCAAGGACGCGGGCTATCAGGTGACCGGATTTTCCGAATAAACCCCCGACCAACAGAGGAAGGGCGGTTTTCCCCGCGGGGAAAACCGCCCTTCCGGCTTTTCATGGCGCATCGCGCCGGGAACTAGGTTTTAGTTGT
>JAJBVW010000195.1:5648-20343 GCA_020866945.1 Oscillospiraceae bacterium | reverse complement strand
TCTGCGCCATGCGCCATATTCCCATCTTCACCTTCATCAACAAGCTGGACAGGGACGCCCGCAGCCCCTATGAGCTGACGGAGCAGCTGGAGACGGAATTTGGCATCGGCACCTATGCCATGAACTGGCCCATCGGCAGCGGCAAGGATTTCAAGGGGGTGTACGACCGGGCCAGCGGCAAAATTCTCTCCTTTGGGGAAGCCCATCGGGGCGTCAGCCGCATCCAGGCAACGGAATACGCCCTGGACGACACGCAGGCCCTGGACGAGCTGATCGGCCCCTCCCTCCCTCCGCCAGACGCTGGAGGCGGACGTGGAGCTGCTGGACGGGGCGGGCTACGAGTTCGACCTGGAGCAGGTGCGCCAGGGGAAGCTCAGCCCGGTGTTTTTCGGCTCGGCCCTGACAAACTTCGGCGTGGAGCCGTTTTTAAAGAGCTTTCTGGAAATCACTCTGCCTCCCCTCCCCCGTCAGGCGGCGGAGGGTCTGGTAGACCCCTTTGAGGATAATTTCTCCGCCTTCGTGTTTAAAATCCAGGCCAACATGAACAAGGCCCACCGGGACCGCATCGCCTTTATGCGGGTCTGCTCCGGGAAATTTGAGCGGGACAGGGAATATTACCACGTCCAGGGGGGCAAGACCCTGCGCCTGGCCCAGCCACAGCAGATGATGGCGGAGTCCCGACAGGTCATCGACGAGGCCTACGCCGGAGACATCATCGGCGTGTTCGACCCCGGCCTGTTCGCCATTGGGGACACGGTCTGCACCAAGGCCCATAAGGTGACATACGAGGGCATCCCCACCTTCGCGCCGGAAATTTTCGCCGCTGTGGAACGGGTGGACACCATGAAGCGCAAGCAGTTTGAAAAGGGCATGACGGAGATTGCCCAGGAGGGCGCCATTCAGATATTCCACGTCCCAGGCGGCGGTCTGGAGGAGGTCATCGTCGGCGTAGTAGGCGTATTGCAGCTGGAGGTGCTGGAATACCGGCTGAAAAGCGTGTACGGTGTGGACGTGCGCCGCCGTAGTCTGCCGTATCAATACGTCCGCTGGGTAGAGAACAAGGACATGGATCTCTCCCGCCTGAACCTGGCCACCGATTCCCGCTGGGTGCAGGATTTCAAGGGAAACGACCTGCTGGTTTTCGGCGGCCAATGGGCTATCCGCTGGGCCGAGGAGAAAAACCCGGGGCTAGTGCTGCGGGACGTTAAGGAAAACTGATTGGAAGGGAGACCCATTATCCCCCTTCCACAAAAAACAGGGCTGTGTCAGCGACCAAAGGTCATGACACAGCCCTGTTTTTATGTGTATAGCTGGAGTTATGATCACACCAGCTCTATAACGGCCATCTCGGCGGCGTCGCCGCGGCGGGGGCCAATGCGGGTGATGCGGACATATCCGCCTTCGCGGTCAGCATACTTGACGGACAGGTCGTCAAATACCTTCTTCGCCACATCCTCGCGGGTCAGGAAGCACAGCGCCTGCCGATAGTTGGCAAGGCCCTTTTTCTTCCCCAGGGTTATCATCTTCTCGGCCAGGGGACGAATCTCCTTGGCCCGGGTGACCGTCGTCTCCATGCGGCCGGTGTCCAGCAGATCGGTAACCTGCTGGCGCAGCATGGCCATACGGACATCCGTGGGCTTGCCGAGCTTGCGTGTTCCGGGCATTTTCGTTTACCTCCATAAAAGAGTATCGGTTTTCGGGTGTTATTGCTTGCTGCCTTCCTCCTCGCTGGCCAGGGACAGCCCCATAATGGCCAGCTTTTGGATGACTTCTTCCAGGCTCTTGCGGCCCAGGTTGCGAACCTTGATCATCTCGTCCTGCGTTTTGGATACCAGATCCTCCACCGTGTTGATGTTGGCCCGCTTCAGGCAGTTGAAGCTGCGCACAGACAGGTCAAGCTCCTCAATGGTCATCTCCATGATCTTGTCCTTGACCGTCTCGGTCTTTTCCACCACGGTGGAACCCATGTTCATGGCCTGGGACAGGTCAGTGAACAGGGTGAAGTGGTCGCACAAAATCTTCGCGCCCAGGGAAACAGCGTCCCTCGGGGAAATGGTCTTGTCCGTCCAGACCTCCAGCGTCAGCTTGTCGTAATCCGTCTGGTTGCCCACGCGGGTATTCTCCACCGCGTAGTTCACCTTCAGGACAGGGGTGTAAATGGAATCCACGGGGATGACGCCCGCCACGGTCTGCAGGGGCTTGTTCTTCTCCGCAGGCACATAACCCCGGCCGTGGGCGATGGTCATTTCCATCGACAGCGCCGCGTCAGGCCCCAGGGTCGCGATGTGCAGCTCGGGATTGAGGATCTCCACCTCGCCGTCGGCCTTGATGTCTCCAGCAGTCACCTCGCACGGCCCCACAGCTTCGATATAGACGGTCTTCGGGCCGTCCCGATGGAGACGGGCGATCAGGGTCTTGATGTTCAGGACAATTTCCGTCACATCCTCCTTCACGCCGGGGATCGTGGTGAACTCATGCTGGACGCCGGCGATTTTTATCGTCGTGACAGCGGTGCCAGGCAGGGAGCTGAGCAGCACCCTGCGCAGGGAGTTGCCCAGCGTGGTGCCGTAGCCACGCTCCAGCGGCTCAACGACAAACTTGCCGTAGCTCTCATCGGCCGGGTTTTCCACACACTCGATGCGCGGCTTCTCAATCTCTATCATGTGTTCATACCCTCCTTCAAATTTGTACGCCTAATGGCGTTGCGCGAGTACAGCCTACCAACTTGTGAGGGTCTTACTTGGAGTACAGCTCGACGATGAGGAGCTCGTCTACCTCATAATCAATGTCATCCCGTGCGGGCATGGCCGTTACCTTGCCCACGAGGACGTTCTTATCCCGACTCAGCCACTTGGGAGTGGCGGTAAAGGTATCTTCCTCTTTCATGGTCTTGAAGCGGGTGTTGCTGCTGCTCTTTTCACTGACAGCGATGATGTCCCCCACCTTTACAAGATAGGACGGGATGTCAACGCGCTTGCCGTTGACGGTATAGTGGCCGTGGCTGACAAGCTGACGGGCCTCCCAGCGGGTGGAGGCAAAGCCCAGACGGAATACCACGTTGTCCAGGCGGCGTTCCACCAGGATCAGCAGGTTCTCGCCGGTCTTACCGGGCATCTTGGTGGCCTTTTCGTAGTACATACGGAACTGCTTTTCCAGGATGCCATAGATGAATTTGACCTTCTGCTTCTCATTGAGCTGCATGGCGTACTCGGACTTTTTCGTCCGCTTCTGGGCGCCGGGATTGCGGTTGGAGGTCTTGGAATAGCCCATGACCGCCGGGGAGATGCCCAGGGTACGGCAGCGCTTGAGAACAGGCTGCATATTTCTAGCCATAGTAACCTTTCCTCCTTTACATCAGACGCGGCGGCGCTTCGGCGGGCGGCATCCATTGTGGGGGATGGGCGTCACGTCTTTGATCATCGTGACCTCCAGGCCGGCGGTCTGCAGGGCGCGGATGGCGGCCTCACGGCCGCTGCCGGGGCCTTTCACAAACACCTCGACCGTCTTGAGGCCATGCTCCATGGCGGCGCGTGCGGCAGTCTCCGCAGCGGTGGACGCAGCGAAGGGAGTGGACTTCCGGCTGCCCCGGAAGCCCATGCCACCGGCGCTGGCCCAGCTTATCGCGTTGCCCTGGGTGTCGGTTACGGTGACCATGGTGTTATTGAAGGAAGAGCTGATATGCACCTGGCCCTTTTCAATGTTTTTCCGTTCCCGACGGCGGGTACGAACCTTCTTGCCCTTTTGAGCGGTTGCCATTTATCTCTTCCCTCCCTTACTTTTTCTTGTTGGCGATGGTGCGCTTGGGGCCTTTGCGGGTGCGGGCATTTGTCTTGGTCCGCTGGCCGCGAACGGGCAGGCCCTTGCGGTGGCGTGTGCCACGGTAGGAGCCTATCTCCATCAGGCGCTTGATGTCCAATGCGTTCTGGCGGCGCAGGTCGCCCTCCACAACGTATTCCTTGTCGATGCACTCGCGGAGCTTGGCCTCCTCGGCCTCGGTGAGATCCTTCACGCGGGTGTCCGGGTTGATCCCGGTCTCTTCCAGTATTTTCTTTGCAGATGTCCTGCCAATGCCGTAGACATAGGTCAGACCTATCTCAACGCGCTTGTCTTTGGGCAGGTCAACGCCGGCGATTCGTGCCATCTTTCGCAATCAATCCTTTCTTGAAGATAGGCTGTCAGCCTTGTCTCTGCTTATGCTTCGGGTTCGGGCAAATAACCATAACCCGGCCATGGCGCTTAATGACCTTGCATTTTTCGCACATGGGCTTGACACTGGGCCTAACTTTCATCGGTAAGCCTCCTTTTATCTCAGGCAGTTGTGTTTTGTTACTTGGTGCGCCAGGTGATGCGGCCCCGGGTGAGGTCATAGGGCGACATCTGCACTGTGACCTTATCTCCCGGAAGGATGCGGATAAAATTCATCCGCAGCTTGCCGGAAATATGGGCCAGGATGATATGGCCGCCGCCGATGTCCACCTGGAACATGGTGTTAGGCAGCGCCTCAACCACGGTGCCCTCCAGCTCGATAACGTCATCTTTCGCCAAGAAGCTCTCCCTCCTTCGCCGCGGTCTGGCCGACCGCCTGTGCTAATGTTGTCCTGATGTCCTTGTCCGTCTCTGGCGGGGTATTTCCCTGCCGCACAAGGCGGACGTGCCTGGGGCTTTTTTTCTTTGGCTCGGCCATGGGCCGCCCCTTGCCGTCGCACAGCAGAAGCCGGCCGGCCTGGCAGCCAATAACCATAAACAGATTCCCCTCATCATGTCCCGCAAGGGACGCTACAATGTCGTAGGGCATTGGCCGCTTCATTCACAGATCCTCCCCATAAGTGAGGATCTCCGGCTCCCCGTCGGTGATGAGGATGGTGTTTTCATAGTGGGCGGACAGCTTGCCGTCCAGGGTCTTGACGGTCCAGCCATCTTTCAGAACCTTGACCTCCCATGTTCCCTGGGTCACCATTGGCTCCACCGCGATGGTCATGTTTCTGACCAGCTTGGGGCCGTGACCCGCAGGGCCGTAGTTCGGTACCTCCGGCGCCTCGTGCATCTCGCTTCCAACGCCGTGGCCTACATATTCCCGGACAACGCCGAAGCCATTCCTCTCAACATATGTCTGAACGGCGTGGGATATGTCGCCCACATGATTGCCCGCACGGGCTTGGGCAATCCCCTCAAAAAAGCTCTGCCGGGTGACGGCGATAAGACGCTTTGCCTCCTCGCTGCCTTCGCCTGCAATATAGGTTCCGGCGCAGTCGCCCACATAGCCCTTCCAGGTAGCCCCCACGTCTACGGAGACGATGTCGCCTTCCTTCAAACGCCGGTGGCCGGGGATGCCGTGTATCACTTCGTCGTTCACAGAAAGGCACACACTGGCGGGAAAGCCGCCGTACCCCAAAAAGGTTGGTGTTGCGCCGCTCTTTTCGATGAAGTGACGGACTTCTCGGTCGATTTGAGCTGTCGTCACGCCGGGGGCAACCATTTCCCGGGCTATTGTCCGGGCAGCCGCGGTAATTCTCCCGGCCTGACGCATCAGCTCAATCTCCCGCGGGGATTTGATGATGATACTGCTCATATCCCCAAAGCCTTATATATCTCCGCCGTGGTAGCCTGGATGGTGGGCTGATTGGCCACGGTTTTGAGCTTGCCGCGCTGCTGATAGAACGCGATAAGAGGCTCTGTCTGCTTGTGATAGGTGTCCAGACGGTTTTTGACCGTCTCCGGCGCGTCATCCGCGCGGATGGTCAGTGCGCCGCCGCACTGGTCGCAGACTCCCTCCTGCTTGGGAGGATTGTTAACCACATGATAGGAGGCGCCGCAGGCGGGGCAGGTGCGCCGTCCGCTCATGCGCTCCACAATCGTGTCGTCGTCCACCTCCAGATCGACCGCATAATCAATCTGAACGCCCTGCTCCTCCATGGCCTCCGCCTGGGGAATGGTGCGGGGCACGCCGTCGAGGATGTAGCCTTTGGCGCACTCCGGACCCTGGAGAGCCTCCGCAATGATGCCAATGATGACATCATCCGGTACAAGCGCCCCCGCGTCCATGTAGGACTTGGCCTTCAGGCCAATGGGGGTGCCCGCCTTCACGGCGGCCCGCAGGATGTTTCCGGTGGAAATGGTGGGTACGTCCAGCTTCTTCGCAAGGATCTCCGCCTGCGTACCCTTACCGGCGCCAGGGGCGCCGAGCATGATAAGCTTCATGGTGTTCGACCCCTCCTTAGTCCAGGAAGCCCTTATAGTGCCGCATGAGCATCTGGGATTCCAGGATCTGAACGGTCTCCAAAGCCACGCCTACCACAATGATGATGGAGGTGCCGCCAAGGGAGATGCCAACATTCTGCGCCACGTCGGAATAGATACTGATGATATAGGGTACCGTCGCGATGATGCACAGATACAGGCTTCCAAAGAGAGTGATTTTGTTGAGAACCTTCTGGATATACTCGCTTGTGGGCTTACCCGGGCGATAGCCGGGGATAAAGCCGCCGTTTTTCCGAAGGTTGTTGCTTATCTCGATGGGGTTGAACTGGATAGTGCTGTAGAAGTATCCAAAGAACACAATCAGCAGTGCGTAGCAAATGACGTACAGCCAGGTGTTCGTCTGGGAGATATAATAGGCGAAGGTGCCTGCCTCCAGGGTGCTGCCCTTCACCAGCTGCACAATGGTAGCCGGGAGGCTCACGATGGACTGGGCGAAGATGATAGGCATAACGCCGGACATATTCACCTTCATAGGCAGGTGGGTGCTCTGGCCGCCGTACATCTTCCGGCCAACCACTCGCTTGGAGTACTGCACCGGAATGCGCCGCTCCGCGTCGTTCACGAACACGATCAGCACAATCATGGCCAGGAAGCCAATAACGATCAGGAGCAAGGCCCACCAGGCCAGGCTGCCGGAGCTGATGTTGGAGAAGCTGGTAACGGCCGCCTGCGGGAAACGGCTGACGATGCTGGCAAACAGGATGATGGAGATACCGTTGCCGATGCCGAACTCGGTAATCTGCTCACCCAGCCACATGATAAGCGCGGAGCCGGCGGTGAAGGTCACCACAATCACGATGGCCGCCCAGACGCCGCTGCCGTCAGCGGTCAGCAGGCTGTTGTTTTTGATGAGCATATAGTAAGCAAAGCCCTGAAGAAGGCCGATGCCCACAGTGACGTAACGGGTGATGGAGGCGATCTTCTTGCGGCCCTCCTCGCCCTGATCCTTGCTCATGCGCTCCAGGGCGGGGATAGCCACGCAAAGGAGCTGCATGATGATGGATGCGTTGATATAGGGCTGGATGGACAAAGCAAAGATGGTCGCAGACGAGAACGCGCCGCCGCTCATCACGTTATACAGGCCCAGCACCGTGTTTTCCAGGGAGGTGAAATACTCCTGGAGGTAGGTGACGTTCACATAGGGCACCGGCACGGCGTTGCCCAGCCTGTACAGCAAAACGATGAACAGGGTGAAGAGGATTTTCTTGCGAATCTCCTCTATCTTCCATGCGTTTGCAAATGTCTTTAACACTTACACCACCTCAGCCTTTCCGCCTGCGGCCTCTATCTTTTCTTTGGCAGTCGCGGAAAAGGCCTTGGCACGAACCGTCAGCTTTTTGGTGATGTCGCCGCTGCCCAGAATCTTCACACCATACTGGCATTTGGACAGCACGCCTGCGTCCAGGAGAACCTGTGCGTCGATCTCCGCGCCGTCCTCAAAACGGTCGTTAAGAACGCCCACGTTCACGCTCTCCAGGGGCTTGGCGAAAATGTTGTTGAAGCCGCGCTTGGGGATGCGCCGGGCCAGCGGCATCTGGCCGCCCTCGAAGCCCACGCGCACGCCGCCGCTGCGGGCCTTCTGGCCCTTGTGGCCGCGCCCTGCGGTCTTGCCGTTGCCGGTGGCATAGCCCCGGCCCTTGCGCCAGGCCTTCTTGCGGCTGCCGGGCGCGGGAGATAGCTCATGAATTTCCATTGCTGTCCCTCCTTATTCTTCTGTGACCTTCACAAGATAGCCGATCTGGGCGATCTTGCCGCGGGTCTGGGGATTGTCGGGCTGCACGGTGGACTGGCCGATCCGATGCAGACCCAGGGACGCGGCGGTAGCGATATGCTTGTCATTCCTGCCGTTCAGGCTCTTAACGAGCTGGATCTTCAGTTTCTTTTCCATGTCCGCGCCTCCTTAACCCAGTATCTCGCCGGGGGTCTTGCCGCGGACGGCGGCCACCTGCTCTACGTTGCGCAGGCTCTGCAGACCCTGCATGGTAGCTGCCACCACGTTGCCGGGGTTATTGCTGCGCAGGCACTTGGCACGGATGTCGGTGATGCCGGCGGCCTCCGCCACGGCGCGCACCGCGCTGCCGGCAATGATGCCGGTACCGGGGGCAGCGGGCTTGAGAAGCACTCGGCCAGCGCCGAAGCTGCCAATCACCTCATGGGGAATGGTGCTGCCGGTGATGGTGACGGTGACGATGTTCTTCTTCGCATCCTCCAGACCCTTGCGGATGGCCTCGGAGACCTCATTTGCCTTGCCGGTACCAAAGCCGACACGGCCCTTGCCGTCGCCCACGACGCACAGCGCCGCGAACCGGGCGATACGGCCGCCCTTGACCGTTTTAGCGACACGGTTGAGGGAAACTACTTTTTCTATATACTCGGGAGCATCCTGCTCCTCCTTGCGGCGGGGACGCCGGTCGTTCTGATAAGCCATTTCGTTTCCTCCTCCCTCAGAATTTCAGGCCGCCCTCACGGGCGCCTTCGGCCAGGGCCTGCACACGGCCATGGTAAACATATCCGCCGCGGTCGAAGACCACGGTCTCGATGCCCTTGGCAATGGCGCGCTCGGCAACCATCTGTCCGACCTTGCGCGCGGCCTCCTGGTTGGAGCCGGGGCCTTCAAAGTCCTTCTCGTTGCTGGCCGCCGCAGCCAGGGTGACCCCTGCCACGTCGTCGATGACCTGGGCATAAATGTGTTTTTCACTGCGGAATACGCACAGACGGGGACGCTCGGGCGTGCCTTTGATTTTAAACCGCAGCCGGTAGTGGCGTCTGTCGCGCTTTCCTTTCGTATCGGGTCTTGAAACCATTTAGCACACCTCCTTATTTCGCGCCGGTCTTGCCTTCCTTGTGGATGAGAACCTCGTCAGCGTACTTGATGCCCTTGCCCTTATAGGGTTCCGGCGGACGCTTGGCGCGAACCTCAGCCGCAAACTGGCCGACCTTCTGTTTATCAATGCCCTTGACGATGACCTGGTTAGGGTTCGGAACCTCGGTGGTGATGTCGTCCGTATCGGGGACGGTCACCTGATGGCTGTAGCCCAGGTTCATGACCAGGTTCTTGCCTTCCTTCGCGGCACGGTAGCCCACGCCGTTGATCTCCAGGGTCTTGGAGAAGCCCTCGGTTACGCCCACGACCATATTGTGAATCAGGCTGCGGGTCAGACCGTGCAGGGAGCGGTTTAACGCCTCGTCGTTGGGGCGGGACACGGTGACGACACCGCCGTCCACCTTGACCTCCATCATCGGAGAGACCGTCTGGGTCAGCTCCCCCTTGGGGCCTTTTACATGAATCTCATTGCCGCTGCCAACCGTCACCGTAACACCGGCGGGGATGGCAATGGGCGCTCTGCCAATTCTCGACATATCCTTACCTCCTTCTTACCAAACGAACGCAAGGACCTCGCCGCCGACGTGGAGCTTGCGCGCTTCCTTGTCGGTCATGACGCCCTTGGAGGTGGATATGATGGCAATGCCCAACCCCCGCAGGACGCGGGGCAGCTCGTCAGCGCCTGCGTAAACGCGCAGACCGGGCTTGGACACCCGGCGCAGGCCGGTGATGGCCTTTTCCTTGCCGGGGAGGTATTTCAGGGTAATGCGAATGATGCCCTGGGTCCCGTCGTCCACCAGCTGAAAGCCCTTGATATACCCCTCACGGAGCAGGATCTCGGCGATAGACTTTTTCATCTTGGACGCGGGGACGTCCACGGTTTCATGCTTTGCCGTTCCGGCGTTGCGGATGCGGGTCAGCATATCTGCGATGGGATCTGTGATTTGCATGGATGTTCCTCCTTCATTCAGAGTTACCGCTTGTGCGGTGTGCCCATGAGGTTCCGAGTCAATGCGAGATTGCTCACGGCCTTTCATGGGAAAATCACATTCAAAAATTCATTCTTCGTCCCCCGCCCCCGGCCCAGATCTGGGCCGGGACGAGAGGCGACAAGGCGATGGCTGACGGCGATTTACCAAGAAGCCTTGCGCACGCCGGGGATCTGGCCCTTGTAAGCCAGGTTGCGGAAGCAGATACGGCATACGCCGTAGTCACGCAGATAGGCGTGGGGACGGCCGCAGATTTTGCAGCGGTTGTACTTCCGGGTGGAATACTTGGCCGGAGCCTGCTGCTTGAGCTTCATAGAAAGTTTTGCCATAACGAACAGTCTCCTTTCATCAGCCTGCGAAGGGAGCGCCCATGAGCCGCAAAAACTCCCGGGCCTCCTCATCGGTCTTGGCGGTAGTGCAGATGGCAATGTTCATGCCACGCAGCTTTTCAATCTTATCGTAGTCAATCTCAGGGAAGATGATCTGCTCCTTCAGGCCCAAGGAATAGTTGCCGCGGCCGTCGAAGGCATCCGGGCTAATGCCGCGGAAGTCACGGACACGGGGGAGGGCCACGATGAACAGACGGTCGAGAAACTCCCACATTCTGTCCTGGCGAAGAGTCACCTTCACGCCGACCTTCTGGCCCTCACGAAGCTTGAAGTTCGCGATGGAGTTCTTGGCGGTGGTGGCCACAGCCTTTTGGCCGGTCAGAGCGCTGATTTCCTTGATGACGTTATCAAGGGCCTTGGCGTTATCCTTGCAGTCGCCGCAGCCAACGGACACGACAATCTTGTCCAGGCGGGGAATCTGCATGGAGGATTTATACTGGAATTTCTCCATCAGGGCAGGAGCGACCTCTTTGGTATACATTTCTTTCAGTCTGGCCATTGCTTCCTACCTCCTTACACCGCCGCGCCGCATTTTTTGCAGACGCGGGAACGCTTGCCGTCGGCCTGGACGGCGTGGCCCACACGGGTGGCCTTGCCGCACTTGGGGCAGACAAGCTGCACTTTGCTGACATAAATGGGCGTCTCGATTTTGATGATGCCGCCCTCTTCACGCTGGTTGCGGGGCTTCTGGTGGCGGCTGGCGACATTCACGCCGGCCACGATGACCTTCGCGCCCTTGGGGTCAGCGCTCAGAACCTTGCCCTGCTTGCCCTTGTCCTTGCCGGACAGGACAACTACAGTATCGTCTTTGCGAATTTCCATGCTGACCGCCTCCTTATATTACTTCGGGAGCCAGGGACAGGATTTTCATGTAATCCTTGTCGCGCAGCTCACGGGCCACCGGCCCAAAGATACGGGTGCCGGTGGGGTTGCCATCCTCACGGATAAGGACGGCGGCGTTCTCGTCGAAGCGGACATAGGTGCCGTCGGCCCGGCGCACGCCCCTGGCGGAGCGGACGATAACAGCCTTGACCACGTCGCCCTTCTTCACGGTGCCGCCGGGGGCTGCCTTGCGCACGGAAGCGACCACGACGTCGCCGATGTTTCCGTACTTGCGCTTGGAACCGCCCAGCACACGGATGGTTTTAATCTCCTTGGCGCCGGTGTTGTCGGCTACCTTTAGATAGGATTCTGCCTGGATCATATCGACGCCTCCTTACTTAGCTTTTTCAATGATCTCGACCACACGCCAGCGCTTGTCCTTAGACATGGGGCTGGTCTCCATCACACGCCCGCGTACGCCCACACAGACCTCCAAGGTCTCAGAATGCGGCTACAGCCGCTAGGTACTGCACAGAATCTTTTTATAGCGCTTATGCGCCACCCGGTCTTCCACGATGACGACCACGGTCTTATCCATCTTGTCGGACACGACCTTGCCCACGCGGGTCTTGCGGGTGGTTGTTCTAACCTCGCTCATCTATTAAGCCTCCTTCTTCTCGCGGATGACGGTCTTCACCCTGGCGATGTCCCGCCGGACGGCGGGGATCTTCTGGGGGTTGTCAAGATGGTTGGTGGCGTGCTGCATACGGAGCATGAAAAGATCCTTTTTCAGCTCCACCAGCTTCCCCTCCAGCTCATCCACGGAAAGGGAGCGAATCTCTTCAGCCTTCATCTGCTTCGCCTCCAATTTCCTCAGCTCCGATACCCTCGCGGGCGATGAATTTTGTCTTGCAGGGCAGCTTATGGCTGGCGAGACGCACAGCCTCACGGGCAACAGCCTCGTCCACACCGGCAATCTCGAACAGGACGCGGCCCGGCTTCACGACGGCCACCCAGAACTCCGGGGAGCCTTTGCCGGAACCCATACGGGTCTCAGCCGGCTTTTTTGTCACGGGCTTATCGGGGAAAATCTTGATCCAGACCTTGCCGCCGCGCTTCATATAACGGTTCATAGCGACACGGGCTGCCTCAATCTGATTGGCGGTGATCCAGCAGGGTTCTGTGGCGACCATGCCGTAATCCCCATAGGCCAGGAAATTGCCGCGGGTGGCCTTGCCGCGCATACGGCCGCGCTGGACGCGGCGGTATTTAACACGCTTAGGCATCAGCATTATGCGTCGCCTCCTTCCTTGGGTGCGGGTGCGGGAGCCACCTGGCGGGGAGCCGCAGGCCGATTGTCCCGATTGTCTCTGTTGTAGCCGCCCTGGCGGTTGTCGCGGTTATAGCCGCCCTGACCGCCGCGGTTGTATCCGCCCTGGCCGCCGCGATTGTCGCGGTTGTATCCGCCCTGACGGTTGTCGCGGTTATAGCCGCCGCGTCCGCCACGGCCGCCGCGGTTATCCCGGCGGTCACGACGACGGTTGTCGTCCCGGCGGGACATATCCATGACGCGAGGGCTGGTGCGCAGGGTGGTGGTGAGGATCTCGCCCTTGTAAATCCAGACCTTCACGCCAACACGGCCATAGGTGGTGGCTGCTTCGGCGAAGCCGTAGTCGATGTCGGCACGGATGGTCTGCAGGGGGATGGTGCCCTCGTGATAGCTCTCGGTGCGGGCGATCTCAGCGCCGCCCAGACGGCCGCTGCACATAATCTTGATGCCCTTGGCGCCCATGCGCATGGCGCGGCCGATGGCGTTTTTCATGGCACGGCGGAAGCCGATGCGCTTTTCGAGCTGGGCGGCGATATTCTCCGCCACCAGCTGCGCGTTGGTGTCCGGGGTGCGAACCTCCACGATGGAGAGGGCCACGGGCTTGCCAATCATCTTCTCCACTTCCTGACGGATGCGCTCGATTTCAGCGCCGCCCTTGCCGATGACAACACCCGGACGGGCGCAGTGGATAAAAATGCGAACCTTGGCGCTGTCGCGCTCGATCTCGATGGTGGGGATGCCGGCGGAATAGAGAATCTTTTTCAGGTAATTGCGGATTTTGTAGTCCTCCACAATCAGGTCGCCGACCTTATCAGGCCGGGCATACCAGCGGGAGTCCCAGTCTTTGATTACGCCCACGCGCATACCGTGGGGATGAACTTTCTGTCCCATATTCTGTCTGCCTCCTCCCTTATTCCTTCTCAGCCACGGTCAGGGTGATGTGGCTGGTGCGCTTGTTGATGCGGTACATACGGCCATGGGCGCGGGGCTGGCCCCGTTTCAGGATAGGCCCTGCCGTGGCGATGCACTCGGTAACGACCAGGTTGTCCGGATCCATCTCGAAATTGTTCTCCGCGTTGGCACAGGCGCTCTTGAGCAGCTTCAGGAGCGGCTCGCTTGCGGCCTTCGGCGTGTTGCGCAGGATGGCCTCGGCGTAATGGGTGTCCTTGCCCTTAATCAGCTCGCAGACAATCTGCACCTTACGGGGAGATATGCGGATATATTTTGCTTTCGCTGTCGCTTCCATAGTTCCTCCCCCTTATTTGGTCTTGCTGCCCGCGTGGCCCCGGAAGGTACGCGTGGGAGCAAACTCGCCCAGCTTGTGGCCCACCATGTCCTCAGTGATATACACGGGAACGTGGCGGCGGCCGTCGTGGACGGCGATGGTGTGCCCGACGAAGGAGGGGAAGATTGTGGAAGCGCGGCTCCAGGTCTTCAGCACTTTCTTTTCGCCCGCCTTATTCAGCTCGTCCACCCGCTTCAGCAGCTCGGGTGCGGCATACGGGCCTTTCTTAATGCTTCTGCTCATGTTCTTCCCTCCTTATTTGGCGTTGCGGCGCTTGACGATGAACTTATCAGACTGGTTCTTCTTCTTGCGCGTCTTATAGCCCAGGGTCGGCTTGCCCCAGGGAGTCACAGGCCCGGGACGACCGACAGGGGACTTGCCCTCGCCGCCGCCGTGGGGGTGATCCACAGGGTTCATGACGGAACCGCGGACGGTGGGCCGCCAGCCCATGTGACGGCGGCGTCCGGCCTTGCCGAGGGAAACATTCGCGTGGTCGGAGTTGCCCACGGCGCCGACAGTGGCCTTGCACTCCAGGCGGATCTTGCGCATCTCGCCGGAGGGGAGACGGACGGTGCCCATGGTGCCCTCCTTGGCCATCAGCTGAGCGGCGTTGCCGGCGCTGCGCACAAGCTGCGCACCCTTGCCGGGATACATCTCGATGTTGTGGATAACGGTACCCACGGGGATGTTCGCGAGCGGCAGGCAGTTGCCGGGCTTGATGTCCGCGTTGGGGCCGGACTCCACGGTATCGCCGGCCTTCAGGCCGACAGGGGCCAGGATATAGGTCTTCTGGCCATC
>JAJBVW010000195.1:0-5638 GCA_020866945.1 Oscillospiraceae bacterium | reverse complement strand
CAGCGTACTGGGTCAGGTCGATGCAGGCGGAGCGGTTGGGGGCGGACTCCCGACGAAGAACGGTGGCCGGCTCTCCCTCACGGCTGCGCTTCCAGTCAATGATGCGGTATTTCTGCTTGTTGCCGCCGCCATGATGGCGGACGGTGATCCGGCCATAGGAGTTGCGGCCGGCGTTCTTTTTCAGGGCTTCCGTAAGGCTCCGCTCGGGGCGGGCGTGTTTGTCCACGCCCTCAAAGCCGGACACGGTCATGTGACGGCGGGACGGGGTTACGGGCTTATATTTAATAGCCATATTTCTTCTCTCCTCCCTTACGCCATGCCTTCAAACAGCTCGATGTTCTTCGAGTCGGCGGAGAGCTTCACGACGGCCTTTTTCCAGTTGGCGCTCTGGCCCTCGGGGAAACGGCCCTGGCGGCGCTTTTTGCCGCGCATATGGGTGGTGGTGACCTTGATGACGGTCACGCCGAAGATTTCCTCCACCGCCTTCTTAATCTCAATCTTGTTGGCGTCCATCGCCACGCGGAAGGCGTATTTCTTGATGTCCAGGTCTTCCATGGACTGCTCGGTGATCACCGGGCTGATGATGATGTCATATGCGGTCCTCATCAGGCGAACACCTCCTCAATTTTCTCGATGGCTGCTTTGTCCACCACAAGGGTGCCGCCGCAGAGAATGGTATAGGGGGACAGGATGGTGGCGGTGGTAACAGTCACGCCCTCGATGTTCCGGGCGGATTTCAGAACCGTCTCATCCACGTCCTTTGTGACGACCAGGGCCTTGCCGGAGATGCCGGTGTTGCTCAGGAAGCTCACAAAGCTCTTGGTTTTGATTTCGTCCAGGTGCAGCCCGTCCACCACAACAATGGCGCTGTCAGCAGCCTTGCTGGACAGAGCGCTCTTGAGCGCAAGACGCTTGGTCTTCTTGTTCAGACGATAGCTGTAATCCCGGGGCTTGGGGGCGAAGGCTACGCCGCCGTGACGCCACTCAGGGGCGCCGGCATAGCCCGCGCGGGCGCGGCCTGTGCCCTTCTGACGCCAGGGCTTTTTCGTGGTATAGGAGACCTCTCCCTTGGTGAGCGTGCTCTGGGTGCCCTGCCGCTGGTTGGCAAGATAGTTGACAACGCTCTCATGCAGCACAGGGCCGTTCGGCTCGACGCCGAACACGGCCTCGGAGAGCTCGTACTCGCCGATCTGCTGGCCGGCCATATTGACCAATTTCGCTTTTGGCATATCGATCTCTCCTTTCTATTAGTGACTGCGCGCGGAAGCCTTCTGCGGGTTGCGCCCGGAAGCCTTCTGCGGGTTGACGCTCACGGCGGTGGCCGCGTGCTTCTCCGCGATGGTCTTGACAGTGGACTTGATATAGACGATGCCGCCCTTGGGGCCGGGCACTGCGCCGCGGAGCACGATCATGTTCAGCTCCGGGTCTACCTTCACCACGTCCAGATTCTGAACGGTGACCTGCTCCACGCCCATGTGACCGGCGCCGATCTTGCCCTTGAAGATGCGGGAGGGATCGGTGGACGAACCCATGGAACCAGCGTGACGGTGAACAGGGCCGCCGCCGTGGCTGGTGGGTGTGCGCTGAGCACCCCAGCGCTTGATAACACCGGCGTAGCCTTTGCCCTTGCTGATGCCGGTAACGTCCACATGGTCGCCCTCGGCGAAGGTGTCCGCGGTGATAACGTCGCCCACGTTCATGGAAGCGGCGTCGTCCAGACGGAACTCGTGCAGGTGTTTTTTCGGCTCAACGCCGGCCTTGGCCAGATGGCCCTGCTCCGGCTTGGTGAGCTTTTTCTCGGCAACGTCCTCGAAGCCGAGCTGGACGGCGTCATAGCCTTCCTTGTCAGCGGTCTTCTTCTGGGCCACCACACAGGGGCCAGCCTCGATGACCGTAACAGGTACGACCTTGCCCGTCTCGTCAAAGATCTGCGTCATGCCGACCTTTTTGCCGATAATGGCTTTCTTCATTGCTATTGCTTTCCTCCTTCGGTTATTGGTTGGGCGAACGGTAACGGCGTCCGCGCAACATGACCCGCCTGCCTGAAGATTGCAGGCTGTGGCTGAAATCCCCGTCCGGGGAATGGGTTAACTTAATTTATATGGTATCTCAGAGCTTGATTTCAATCTCAACGCCCGCAGGCAGCTCCAGGCTCATCAGGGCCTCGACCGTCTTCTGAGTGGGGTTGAGGATGTCAATCAGCCGCTTATGGGTGCGGCGCTCGAACTGCTCCCGGCTGTCTTTATATTTGTGGACAGCGCGCAGAATGGTGACCACCTCTTTCTTGGTGGGCAGAGGGATGGGGCCGGAGACAGTCGCGTCAGTGCGCTTGGCGGTCTCCACGATGGTCTCGGCAGCCTTGTCAATCAGCTGATGGTCATAGGCCTTGAGACGGATGCGGATCATTTTGTTTGATGCCATTGATTTTCCTCCATTTGTACGAGTTTTACGTTATTCCCGCACGGCAGCCGGTTTTTTCTTCACACCGTTCCGTGCGTATCAGACCCTGCTCCAAAAAACAGACCGGCTGCGCCGGTGTTCTGCAAGCGATATACGCGGTTTCGGAAAAAGCCGGTTCCGCCCGATTCCAGGGCGTTTCCGCCCCCGGACTGCTCCCCGGAAGTTACCGCCCGTCGGCGCAATCTCCCGGTTCAACGCATGGCGCTCCTCTCCCGTCGGAGACGCGCCTCGAATAAGATAACAAAAATCCCCTCTTCTGTCAAGAGGGGATTTTAAGAAATCTAAAATATTTGTTCAATTCTGTCCACGGTTCCGTGTGTTCCGCGTTTTTGCCCTGCAAAACGTCTCTACATTTCAAACGGGTACGGCATCAGCTTGCTCAGCTTATAGCTGACATAGCGCCCTCCAGAGCGGGTGCAGAGGATTTCCATGTCGTCCTCCCCGGCAAATTCCTGCATGACCTGGCGGCAGGCGCCGCAGGGCATACAGTAGTTTTCCCCCTCGCCATAAATGGCCATGCGGACAAAATGGCGGTAGCCCTCGCTGACCGCCTTGACGATGGCAGTGCGCTCGGCGCAGATGGTGGAGCCAAGGGCGCTGTTTTCCACGTTGCAGCCTGTAAAAACCGTGCCGTCGGCGCATTCCAGCGCCGCGCCCACCGGGAAGCGGGAATAGGGCACATAGGCGTTCTTTGCCGCCTCCCGCGCCATATTGAGAAGGTCTCTGTCTGTCATTTCGCTCATCCCATTTTCCTTATTATTGTTCGTCAGTGGTTTCCTCTGTGTCGTCTGTGCCCAGGTCAATGACCCAGTTCTGGATATTATAGAATATGTTGTCCTGCGTAGGATCCAGGCCGGAAATCACGCCGCGATGGTACAGCACCTCGCTCTTTTCAAAGCATATCACGGTGATGGGAGCCGTCTGCGCCAGGTATTGATAGTAAGCGGTGGCAGCCTCGTCCAGCGTGTCCTCGTCCGCACCCAGAAAGGCGCTCATATAGTTTGCAAGGTACGCATCCGATACGCCGCCGTAGTTCAGCGAGGCGCCGCTGTCCACAAGGACGCTGATGTCCCAGTCGTTGCAGATTTTCACCTCGCCGTAGTACAGGTCGAAGCTGCCCTCCTCCAGCGCCTCCACATAATCGTCATAGTTCAGCTCCCGCAGGTTCACAGAAAAGCCCACGGCGCGGAGCTGCTCCGCGATAAGGCGGGCCGCGGAGACCTTCGCGGCGCTGTCCGAGCAGACGATAAAACGTATCGTTACGTCCTGGCCGTTTATCTCCAGCTCCCCGTCCCCGTCGATGTCCACGGCGCCGGCATTTTCCAGCGCGGTGAGGAACCCCTCCTCCGAATAGGCCATATCGTCCGCAATGTCCGTCTGGTACAGGGCGCTGTTCGGATGAACGGGCAGCGTAGCCGCCACCGCCGCGCTCTGCATACAGTCGGAAACGATGGTGGCCCGATCCACAGCATAGGTCATGGCCACACGAAGGCCGAGCTGGCCAAAAATCTCGCTGGACATATTATAGCCCAGATACTGCATATTGGTGGTGTCCACATATTTGGTGAGGTTGGTGCTGGAATAGCCAAGGCTTGCCATCCCGGTGGGGTTATTGATGACCAGGTCGATATAGGAGTCCTCAAAGGCCTGAAGAATATCCACCGCCGCCGTGTATTCCTGCAAATAGATAGTGTCCACCGGCATTTCATCCGCCAGGGGATGCTCCGCAAACAGCTCCAGGCAGTCGCCGTCCTCGCTGAACTGATACGGCCCGGTGCCGGGAGGCAGCTCCTCATAGGCGGAACCGTATTCAATGCAGGGGATGTTCAGCAGCTCATAGAAGCGGTAATTGGCCTCATCCAGCGCCACCACAAAGGTCTGAGAATCCACCGCGCTGACGCCGCTGACATGGGAAAAGCGCTTCGCGTACCGGCTTCCGTAGGACATGGCCTGCGTGATGGAGTACACCGCGTCATAGGCGGTCATATCCCCTCCGTCATGGAATTTCCGGGTGGTATCCACAGAAAACGTCCAGGTAAGACCGTCCTCCGTAGACCAGGCGGTAATGAGGTTCGGGGAGGCGGCAAAGCTGCCGTCCGTCGATACAAGCGTCTCATAGACAAGCATCCCCACCACCTGATTCCAGGCACTGGTGGTCTTATAGGGGTTAAAGGACGCATCCGGCACACTGTTTAAGGAGAAAACATCGTCCGCCGCATAGGTCGTCACAAGGGCCTGCCCGCCGCTGGAGCCGACAATGACCTCCGCGTCATCCGCCGCAATCTCCGCCTGCTCCTCCTCCGTCAGGGTAAAGACCCCACACCCGCCCAGGCACACCAGCAGCGCCAGGGCCAGGGATAGAATTTTCAGCTTTTTATATCTCATGTTCTCTCACAGAGCGATGATGTTTGCCTGGGATCCTCTGGCGTTGCCCATGGAGCGGTGACTCCAAAAAAGCTCAGGACGGCACATGGTACACTGGCCGGTCTGCCCGATATGCTCCGGCGCAAGACCGAGCTGCTCCAGCCGCCGCGCTACCGCGCCTGGCAGGTCTACCCGGAATTTTCCAGGCTCCGCATCCGGGCGAAAAAGTCCCGCCGTGTCCCCGCCTAGCATACGGCCCAGGGCTTCCGGCACCTCCGGCCCGGTCTGAAAGCAGCACTGCCGTATCCCCGGCCCGATGACGGCCCGGATGTTTTCCGGCCGCGCGCCCAGAAGGGTCATTTTCTCCACCACGCTTGCCATCATATCCGCCGCCGTGCCCCGCCAGCCGCAGTGGGCCGCGCCCACCACCTTCGCCACAGGGTCATGGAGCAGCAGGGGGGCGCAGTCAGCGGTGAATATCACCAGGGGCAGGCCGGGAATATCTGTCACATAGCCGTCCACGTCGGGCCAAGAGGCGGACTGCCGCACAGAATGGGCGTCCTCCCGTCTCGCTATGCGGACTTCGCTCCCATGCACATGCGGACCACAGACGAACCGGCTGGTGTCCAGCCCCACCGTCCGGCCAAAAATGGCCCAGTTTTTTTCTATATTTTCCAGGCTCTCACCCCGGCCGGAACCGAGATTCAGACTCTCAAATATCCCGGTGCTGACGCCGCCGGTGCGGGTGGAGAACCCGTGAGGGCAGGTCAGCAGCGGGGAGGTAATTACCTGCACTGCCGTATTCATAGGCACA
>JAJBVW010000219.1 GCA_020866945.1 Oscillospiraceae bacterium | reverse complement strand
CCACAGACGTGGCCCGCCGGGTGGGGCAGCACAACGCCGGGACGGGGGCCAAATATACCCGCAGCCACCGGCCTGTGGAGCCGGTGTACCGTGAGCTTTGCCCAGACAAGCCCGCCGCCCTGCGCCGGGAGCGGGCGATAAAAGCCCTGACCCATGGGGAAAAGCTGGCGCTTATCGGAGAGAAAACAAAATAACCCGCGAGACCGCCTCCCAGGCGGCCTGAGCGCCGCAGCAAATCGAGAGCCGCGTCAAACCGACTGGTTTTGACGCGGCTTTTTCTATGCGCGGCGCTGTCAGAGTTGACCAAAAAAGTCCATCATCGGGAAAAAATCAAAAAAATATCCGCAGGAAAATTCACAAAGGACTTTCTTTTGAATTGACCGTTTGCTATAATAAGGATGGAAAAATCTGAAACATATAAAAATAGATTGCCTTTAGGGTAGGGGGTACATGAAAAAATGATTTCACATGGAAAAGAGGTCAAGGTCTTTACCGGCAACGCCAATCCCAAGCTGGCGCAGGACATATGTGACTGTCTGAATATCACGCCGGGCAATATGCACTGCTCCCATTTCGCGGATGGGGAGTGCTCCATATCGGTGTATGAGCCGGTGCGGGGAGCGGACGTGTTTCTGGTGCAGTCCACCTGCGGGCCGGTAAACGACAACCTGATGGAGCTGCTGGTAATGATCGACGCCATGCGCCGGGCCTCCGCGGGACGCATCACGGCGGTGATGCCCTATTTTGGCTATGCCCGGCAGGACAGAAAGGCCAAGAGCCGCGATCCTATCTCCGCGAAGCTGGTGGCGAACCTTATCACGGAGGCCGGGGCCGACCGGGTGCTGACGATGGATCTGCACGCCTCTCAGATACAGGGATTTTTTGACATCCCGGTGGACAACCTCGTGGGGGGCAACATCTTTTCCGCCCATTACCTGAAGCGCTTCGGCGCGAACAACGAAAACCTCATCGTGGTCTCCCCGGACGTGGGCAGCGTATCCCGGGCCAGAACCTTCGCCATGAAGCTCGGCACCGGCCTCGCCATTGTGGACAAGCGCCGGGAGCAGGCGAATCAGTCCGAGGTCATGAACCTTATCGGCCACGTGGAGGGCAAGGACGTTATCATCCTGGACGACATGGTGGATACCGCCGGCTCCCTGGTCGGCGCGGCAAAGGCGCTGCGGGAGATTGGCGGCGCAAACAAAATCTATGCCTGCGCGAGCCACGGCGTGCTCTCCGGCCCGGCGCTGGAGCGCATCGAGGGCAGCTACTTGGAAGAACTTCTCCTGCTGGACACCATCCCCTACCCCAAGGACAAGCCCAGGGTGGACAAGATTCACTATCTGTCCGTGGCGCCCGTGTTCGCCACCTCCATCCACCGCATCTATGAGGACGAGTCTCTGTCCTCCCTGTTCGACTGATGCTCGGCAGAGGCGGCGGCGTTCAGTGGCTGGCGGTGTTTCTGGGAAATCCCGGCCCCCGATACGCCTCCACCCGCCACAACGCGGGCTTCATGGCGGCAGACGCCCTCGCAAAGGACAAGGGCGTGTCCGTCACCCGGCTGCGGTTCCGGGCCTTGACGGCCCAGTGCCCTATGGGAGAGGAGCAGGTGCTTCTCATGAAGCCGCAGACCTATATGAATGAATCCGGTCAGGCTGTCGGCCAGGCCGCCCGGTTTTATAAAATCCCGCCGGAGCGGGTGCTGGTGGTCAGCGACGACATTCATCTCCCATGTGGGCAGCTGCGCATCCGCCCAACCGGCTCCCCCGGGGCCCCCCCCCGGCGGACAAGCAGCAGCGCCCCCCCGGGGCGCCAGGACTTTCCCCGCATCCGCATCGGCGTGGGCGCGCCGTCCTCCGGCGGCCAGGAGCAGATAGACTGGGTGCTGGAGGTGCCCCGCAATCAGGACTGGGAGCTTTTTTCCGACGCCTGCGTCCGGGCCGCTCACGCGGCGGAGGACTATATCCGCTTTGGCCCGGACAAGGCCATGAATACCTATAACCGATAAAAACAGCATATCCTTATACGCACATTTCTGACTGTCCAGAGAACTATGGCCTGCCTGGGCGGGGATATTACCCGCGCCGTCCAAACAGACCCAATAAAAAAGGGAGGCTTTCATGAAAAAGGAATGTATCGCCATGCTGCTGGCGGGGGGCCAGGGGTCGCGGCTGTATGCGCTGACTGCGAACATGGCAAAGCCCGGCATCCCCTTCGGCGGGAAGTACCGCATCATTGACTTCCCCCTGTCCAACTGTGCAAACTCCGGCATAGACACGGTGGGAGTGCTGACCCAATACCGGCCCATGTCCCTGAACGCCTATGTCGGCACGGGGCGGCCCTGGGATCTGGACATGGAGGACGGCGGCGTTTTCATCCTGCCGCCCTATATGACGGAGGGGGAAAAGGGGAACTGGTTCTCCGGCACCGCCAACGCCATCTATCAAAACATGGATTTCATCGACATCCGCGACCCAGAATATGTTCTGATTCTCTCCGGCGACCATATCTATAAGATGGATTACGCCAAAATGCTCCAGGAGCACAAGGAGCATGACGCCGCCTGCACCATCGCGGTGATACAGGTCAGTATGTCGGAGGCCAGCCGGTTCGGCATCATGAACATCGGGCCGGACGGATACATAAGCGAGTTTGAGGAAAAACCGCCCCAGCCGAAGAGCGATATGGCTTCCATGGGCATCTATATCTTCAACTGGAAGCTGCTGCGCCAGGCCCTGATCGACGACGAGAACGACCCGGACAGCCACCGGGATTTCGGCAAGGACATCATCCCCAAGCTGCTCGCGGCGGGCGAGAAGCTGTGGCCCTATCGCTTCGACGGCTACTGGCGGGACGTGGGCACCATCACAAGCCTCTGGGACGCCAACATGGATCTTTTAAGCCCCGGCACGCTGGACATCTACGACCCCTCCTGGCCCATCCTGAGCCGGAACCCCATCCGCCCGCCCCATGTGGCGGGGCCGGAGGCGGACATCCGCCACTCCATCGTGACGGAGGGCTGCGTGGTGGAGGGGACGGTGTTCAACAGCGTCCTGTCAAGCCAGGTGCGGATAGAGCCGGGGGCGCGCGTGGAATACAGCGTGCTGATGCCCGGGGCTGTCGTGGAGCGGGGCGCGGAGGTGCGCTTCGCCATTTTGGGAGAGAACGTCCGCGTATGCGCCGGCGCCCACGTGGGCACCGCGCCGGACGGTTCGGAACGCTGGGGCGTTGCCACCTGCGGGCCGGACATCACCGTAGGCCCCGGCGCCCTGGTGGCGCCAGGCGCCATGCTCTATGATGATTTGGTGGCGAAACTATGAGAAACGATCTGCATGGTATTCTCTATACCCTTGGCTCCGAGCCTGCCCTGGGCGAGCTGGTGGCCAACCGGAACAGCGCCTCTATCCCCTATGGGGCGAGATACAGGCTGATAGACTTCGCCCTCTCTGCCATGGTGAACGCCGGCGTGCGGGACGTGGGCGTCATCATGGAGCGGGATTACCAGAGCCTTTTGGATCACCTCTCCAGCGGGAAGGACTGGGATCTCTCCCACCGCCGGGGCGGGCTGCGGCTGCTGCCGCCCTTCGGCCTGCCGGAATCCCATTCCGGCCACTTTGGCGGCTGCATGGAGGCGCTGCGCTCCGTCAGCTCCTATATCCGGGACATCCAGCAGGAGGACATCGTCCTGGCCGCGGGGGACTGGATTGCAAATGTTGACCTGGCCGCCGCGCTGGAGGTTCACGCCGCCGCCGGAGCCGGTATTACCGCTGTCTGCACGAGGGAGAATCCCCCCTTCGCCCATCACCGGCTCGTGCCGGGGGAGGACGGCTTTGCCAAAACGCTGCTATTTTCCCATGGCGGCGCAGGGGAGGGCCTTGCCTCTACAGAGATTTATATTCTGAAAAAAGACCTTCTGTTGGAGCTGATGGACTTCTGCTCCGACGGACGGCGCACCCATTTCCACCGGGACGCCCTGGCCCACTTCCTGTCCGAGGGCGGCAAAATGGCCGTCTATGTCCATGAGGGCTATTTCAGCCGCATCACCTGCGTGGGCGACTACTACCGGGCCAGCATGGATCTGCTCCGGCCGGAGGTGCGGGCGGATTTGTTCCCCTGGGGAACGCGGCCCATCCGCACCAAGGAGCGCGCGGAGTCCAGCACCTATTATGGCGATGAGGCCAAGGTGAAAAACTGCCTGGTGGCGGACGGCTGCTATGTGGTGGGGGAGTTTCAAAACTGCTTCCTCTTCCGGGGCGGTCGGGTGGCCGCCGGGGCGAAGCTCCAAAACTGCGTTATCATGCAGGATACGGTGGTGCAGGAAAACGCCCAGCTAAAGAGCGTTATCGCGGACAAGGACTGCACCGTCACGGCGGGCTGCTTCCTCGCGGGGAGCGACCGGCTTCCCAGCGTGATACCCAAGGGTCACACCGTATAAAGCACTGAATTTTCAAAGCAAGGAGAAATTGTATGGCAGAAATCACGGGCAGCGAGCTGCAC
>JAJBVW010000183.1 GCA_020866945.1 Oscillospiraceae bacterium | reverse complement strand
CCCCCCCCCCCCCCCCCCCCCCCCCCACCTCTCCACCGCCCTTGCGGGCGGTCCCCCTCCCCTTTCAGGGGAGGCTTCCAATGTCACACGCTGGCGGGTTATAACGAACTGAGTGGCAAACTATCGTCTAAATTAGTACGCACTAAAGGAGAGCATTGTCTGCATTACAGTTCGTTGAATGGAGCTGACTACAATGCAGGAAGCCTCCCCTGAAAGGGGAGGTGGCAGCGCCTTGGCGCTGACGGAGAGGTTTCTCCCGTAACCGGCACCAACGGAGACGGCCTGCATCGACATCAACGAATCACAAATTTTTAGGAGCAAAAAGGAGACAACATCATGTATAACCCAAAATCCCGGAAGGCGGAGGAATTTATTGACCATCAGGAGATACTGGATACGCTGGCGTATGCGGACGCGAACAAGGGGAACGCGGCGCTTATTGACGAGATTCTGGAGAAGGCGCGGCAGCTCAAGGGGCTGAGCCATCGGGAGGCTTCGGTTCTGCTCGCGTGCGAGCTGGAGGACAAGAACCAGGAGATGTATGCGCTGGCGGAGCAGATTAAGAAGGACTTTTACGGCAACCGCATTGTGATGTTCGCGCCGCTGTATCTCTCGAACTACTGCGTGAACGGGTGCGTGTACTGCCCCTATCACGCGAAGAACAAGACCATTGCCCGCAAGAAGCTCACGCAGGACGAGGTGCGCGCGGAGGTCATCGCTTTGCAGGACATGGGCCACAAGCGCCTCGCCATCGAGGCGGGCGAGGATCCCATCAACAACCCCATCGAGTACATATTGGAGTGCATCAAGACCATCTACTCCGTGCAGCACAAAAACGGCTCCATCCGGCGGGTGAACGTGAACATTGCGGCGACGACGGTGGAGGAATACAAAATGCTCAAGGACGCGGGCATTGGCACCTACATCCTGTTCCAGGAGACATACCACAAGGAGAGCTACCAGAAGCTGCACCCCACCGGGCCGAAGAGCAACTATGCCTATCACACCGAGGCGCACGACCGGGCCATGGAGGCGGGCATCGACGACGTGGGCCTGGGTGTACTGTTCGGGCTGGAGATGTACCGCTATGAGTTCGCGGGGCTTTTAATGCACGCGGAGCATCTGGAGGCGGTGTTCGGCGTCGGGCCGCACACAATCTCCGTGCCGCGCGTCTGCCCGGCGGACGACATCGACCCGACGGATTTCGACAACGGCATCGACAACGACACGTTCGCGAAGATAGTGGCCTGCATCCGCATCGCGGTGCCGTATACGGGCATGATCGTCTCCACGCGCGAGAGCCAGGCGTCCCGCGAGCGGGTGCTGCATCTCGGCATCTCGCAGATTTCCGGCGGCTCCCGCACCAGCGTGGGCGGCTATGTGACGCCGGAGACCCCGGAGGAGAACTCCGCCCAGTTCGACGTGTCCGACCAGCGGAGCCTGGACGAGGTGGTGAAGTGGCTGATGGATATGGGCTACATCCCCTCCTTCTGCACGGCGTGCTATCGCGAGGGGCGCACCGGCGACCGATTCATGTCGCTCTGCAAGAGCCGGCAAATCATGAACTGCTGCCACCCCAACGCGCTGATGACCTTAAAGGAATACCTGATGGACTACGCCTCCCCGGAGACGCGGGCCGTGGGCGAGGCGCTGATAGCAAAGGAGCTGGGAAATATTCCCAAGGACAAGGTGCGGGAGATTGTCGTCGAGCGGCTGGGCCGGATAGAGGCCGGCGAGCGGGACTTCCGCTTCTGACGGGGGCGGCGCTATGAGCCTAAACGACACCCCGTCCGCAAACCGCGTACACATCGCCTTTTTCGGGCGGCGCAACGCGGGGAAATCCAGCGTGGTCAACGCCGTCACGGGCCAGGCGCTCGCGATCGTCTCCGACGTGAAGGGCACGACCACCGACCCGGTGCAGAAGGCCATGGAGCTGCTGCCGCTGGGGCCTGTGGTTATCATCGACACCCCCGGCATCGACGACGAGGGCGCTCTGGGCCGGCAGCGCGTGGCCCGCACCATCCAGGTGCTGAACAAGACGGACATCGCCGTGCTGGTCGTGGACGCCGCCATCGGCATGACCGGGCCGGAGGAGGAGCTTGTGCGCCTCTTTCAGGCACGCGCCCTGCCGTATATCATCGCCTATAACAAGACGGATTTGACGCCGGACGCGGCGCTTCCGGATAACGCCATGGCAGTCTCCGCGCTGACCGGGGCGGGCATCCATGAACTCAAGGAGCGGCTTGCGCATATCGCGGCCTCGGACAAGCCGGAGCGGCGGCTGATTGGGGATTTGCTCCAGGCAGGGGACGCGGTGGTGCTGGTCGTTCCCATCGACACCGCCGCGCCCAAGGGGCGGCTTATCCTGCCTCAGCAGCAGGTTATCCGGGACTGCCTGGAGGCCGGGGCCATGCCCATGGTCTGCCGGGAGAGCGAGCTGGAGGCGGCGCTCAAACGCCTTGCCGCGCCGCCGCGCATGGTCGTGACGGACAGCCAGGTGTTTGAGGCGGTGTCCGCCATCGTGCCGGAGGAGATCCCGCTGACCTCGTTTTCCATTCTGATGGCCCGGTACAAGGGGAATCTGCACACGGCGGTCTCCGGCGCGGCGGCGCTTGCGGGCCTGCGGGACGGGGACAGGGTTCTCATCTCCGAGGGCTGCACCCATCACCGCCAGTGCGACGACATCGGCACCGTGAAGCTGCCGCGCTGGATCCGGGCTTACGCCCACGCGGAGCCGGAATTTTCCTGGACGTCCGGGACGGAGTTTCCGCAGGATTTGAGCCAATACCGCATGGTGATACACTGCGGCGGCTGTATGCTCAACGACCGGGAAATGCAGTACCGCTTCCGCCACGCAGCGGAGGAAAACGTCCCCATCACGAACTATGGCACCGCTATCGCCTGCATGACCGGCATTTTGCGGCGCAGCCTCGCGCTGTTTCCCGACGCGGCGGCGCTGCTGGATTAAGCGCCTGCCGCCTGCTCAGCTGAGGGCGTTTATGAGGGCGGCCCAGGTTTTGGGGCCGCAGACGCCGTCCACCTTCAGATTGTAATCGGACTGGAAGGCGCGGACGGCGGCGCGGGTGGCGGTGCCGAAGATGCCGTCGGCGCCCGTATCGCCGCAGTGATAGCCGAGGGCGATGAGGTAGGTCTGCATGGTGTAGACATCCTGGCCGCGGCTGCCGGAGGCGACCTGCGCGTGCGCGGCGGCGCTGTCCCCGGCGGCGATGGGGTCTGCGTCGGACGGCTCGGCGTTCACGGTATCCGTGAGCGTCTGGCCGGTATAGATGCCGCTGACCGCCTCCTGATACGCCTGATACCAGGCGTTATAGGCCTGCGTGGAATAGGCCGTGCCGACGGGCAGGCCGAGCGTTTCCGCAATGTCCGACGTCACATAGCCATACGCCTCCCACTTCGCGAGGGCGTTTTCATAGGCCGTTTGGGCCGCTGCCTGCTCGTTTTCATACGCAGTCTGGGCGGCGGTCTGCTCGTTTTCATAGGCCGTCTGATAGATGGAGGCGGCGGTCTTGTTGAGCTGGTCGAGCGCGTCCAGCTCGTCCACGGCCTGACTGCGGCCGGCGAGATAGTTTTCATACGCCTGCTGATACAGCTCCGCCTTCTTGTCGGCGGCCTGGGCGTTATAGTAGTTCTGCGCCTGCTGCGCCGCCGTGACCGCGGCGGTGGAGGCGACGCCGCCGGTCTGGGCCGCCGCCGTGCCGAGGCTGTCCGCATAGGCACGCTGGCCCTCGCGGATATACGTCTTGCGGTAATCCTGCCAGAGCGCGTCGGCCTCGTCCGCCGAAAAGCTGCGGCTGAGGGCCTCGAGAAGGCTCTGCTGCTCGGCCTCATACTGGTTCGTGTAGCTCGCGGCGGCGCTGTCGTTGAGATAGAATCCGCTGCCGGCGCTGCCGGCGGTATAGCCGCCGTAGATGGAGCGTATCTGCTCCGCCCCGGCGTTTGCGAGGGCGCGTGCCTCGTCCGTGGACGCGGCGGCGTAGTCCTGCTTATAGGACAGCAGACTCATCCCCGCGTCAGGGTTTGCCTGCGCAAGACGCAGGTCGGCGTCGGAAAAGCTTTCCAGCAGCCCCGCCGCCGTGGCCTTTTTGACAAAATCCTCATAGGTGTAGGTATACGATGCCATGGTTTCCTCCTTATTCCTCGTCGTCCTGCTGCTCCAGCAGGTACAGGATATATCGGTACTGCTCGCTCAGCTGGTAGACATAATCTGTCAGCCGGTCGAGCTTCTCCTCCTGCGATTCGTGGCCGGTGAAGCCGATTTCGGTGGAGATGGGATAGGACATTTTTGGGGTTCCTCCTTGTGGGTTTTTGGGATGGGTGGCGTCTTAATTGGTGCTGGCTACGGGGGAAGCTCTTCGTAAGGGGGCGTCTAATGTAGTGCTGGCTACGGGGGTAACCTCTCCGTCAGCGCCTTTGGCGCTGCCACCTAACCTTTCAGTGGAGGCTTCCTAGTTTGAGATGGTGCTTTTTTTACTTACTGCAATAACA